>CACYSG010000037.1 GCA_902776955.1 uncultured Bacteroidales bacterium
AAAAACGAGTAAACCGCTATAAATTAGCGGTTTACTTCAAGTCGTTCAAAGTTGTTCGGAGTTGTTTCTAAGGCTCTACTTTCCGATGCAGAAGTGGGAGAAGATTTCGGCGAGGATGGAGTCGGTGGTGATTTCGCCGGTGATTTCGCCGAGCCAGTGGAGGCATTCGCGGATGTCCTGGTCGAGGAGGTCGCCGCTGAGGCCGTTCTCCAAGCCGTCGATGGCGCGGGCGATGGCGTCGCGGGCGCGGGTCAGGGCCTGGTAGTGGCGGGCGTTGGTGACGATGACGGCGTCGCTGCCCACCTCGGGCTGGGCGGCTGCCTTGACGATAAGGTCGCGCAGGGCTTCGACGTCGCTGACACGTTTGGCGCTGATGGCCACAACGGGCGTGCCCTCGGGCAGGAGGTCGTTGAGCTCGCTTCTCGTGGCGATATCGTCGTCAAGGTCGGTCTTGTTGAGCACGACGATGAGGGCCTTGCCGTCGCAGTGCCCCAGGATGTCGTGGGCCATGCTGGTGTCGGCGCTGGTGACGTCAACAATCCAGAGCACGATGTTGGCCTTGTCGATGGCTTGCCAGGTGCGCTCGATGCCCATCCGCTCGACCGTGTCGCTCGACTGGCGGATGCCCGCTGTGTCGATGAAACGGTATAGTGTCCCACTCATGATCACGGTGTCCTCGATGGTGTCGCGCGTGGTGCCGTGAATGTCGCTCACCAGAGCCCGATCGTCGCGCAGCAAGGCGTTAAGCAAGGTTGATTTGCCGGCGTTGGTCTGGCCGACGATGGCCACCGGCATACCGTTGCGGATGGCGTTGCCGTCGCGGTAGGAATCGGCGAGGCGGCTGATTAAGGCATGGATTTCATGGGCCAGGGCGGTCACCTCGCTGCGGTCGGCAAAGGTCACGTCCTCCTCGCTGAAGTCCAGCTCCAGCTCGATGAGTGAGACAAAATGCAGCAGCTTCTCACGCAGCGCCCTCAGTTCGTCGCTGTAGCGACCCCGCATCTGGTTCATCGCCACGCGGAGCGCCGAACGCGATTGCGCGTCAATGACATCGGCCACAGCCTCGGCCTGTGACAGGTCCATACGTCCGTTGGCAAAAGCGCGTCGCGTGAACTCGCCCGCCGTGGCTTGTCGGCAGCCCATGTCGATAAGGGTCTGTATGATCTGTTGCTGAATCCATGTCGAGCCGTGGCAGGCGATTTCCACCACGTCCTCACCCGTGAACGAGTTGGGCGCCTTGTAGATGGTGAGCATCACTTGGTCCAGCACGTCGCCTGTGCGGTCCACGATATTGCCCAGGTGGACGGTGTGGGTGCCCATGTCGGCCAGCGGTTTTCCCTGCCAGCAGCGTTGTGTGTTGTCCAGGGCCTGAGGGCCACTTACTCTCACTACAGCGAGGCCACCACGGCCCTGCGGGGTCGAAATGGCGCAAATGGTATCGTTATTTGTCAGTTCTAGCGTGTTCATCGTCGGGGATAATATGCGGGCCAATCTTTAATATTTTCTTTACTCTCGATTACATTCTCCACTCCGTCCTCAAGCGAAGCGAGGAAGTCATATCCCGTCATGGCCTCAACTTTGTCGATGGTGGTGGCATAGTTGGTCCAGCTGTTGGGCATTTTCTTGTTCTCCATCACGAAGGCGATGGCGCGGTTCTGTTCGGGCGAATAGACGACCTTGAAGAAGCTCTTGGGTACTGCGATATCGTCATGCTTGCCGATGCGTTCCATGTTGTTGGTGAAGATGGGTCCCGTGAACACGATGAGCCTCTTGGCGGTCCTTGACCATTTGTGCACCGCCTCCTCGACGTGGCGCCATTCGCCGTCGTTCATCTCGTCGAGCTGCGGGCAGATGTTGGTCATCAGGAAGCACTGCTCCATCGCCGTCTTGTCCCAGCGCATGTCCATCGCCGGGGCCATGTGGCCGCGGGTGTAGCCGCTCTCCTTATAATCCCACCAGTCGGGGCAACCCTTCACGTTGTGGTCGCGCTCAAACTTGTAGTCGGCCCTGTTCTCGGCATCTCGTGAGTCGGCCATCGAGGTCATGGTATTTGTCAGCTCGTAGGCCACGCAGTTGGGCACGCGGTAGTACTTGTTGAAGTACACCGTGATGGCCTTGTAGTGCACCGTCTGGTTATCAAGGCGCTCGGGCAGCTTCACGTCAAGCAGCGATGCGTCTCCCGTGGATTTGTACTCCTTGCCCTCCTGTGACGTGCCTCCCTTGTCGTTGGCGGTTTGCTCGGCGGGCAACTCGTCGTTATAGGCGCTCTTGTAGAACCCGTTCTTCTGGTACCCCTGATATCCCACTACTGCCAGCAGCAATAACGCCACCAGGTAGTAAAGATTCCGTTTCTGTTTCTTCTTCATAATCCATCTCGTTTCTCGCCCACAAAGTTACACAAAAATCCTAATATTCCCTACAAGGGCATCACTCCTTTTCATAAAGAAATGATGCCCTTGCGTTTAGCGAGAGGAGATGAATAAGATTTATTCCCAGTCCTCGACTTTACATTGGTTTTTGGGGATGGACGACGAGAATTTGAGGCCCGTGCGGCGCTCGACCTCGGCGACGGTGACGGCATATCTGCTGATGCCGCCGGGGCAGGGCTTGTTGTCGTAGATAAAGGCGATGGCCCGGCCTTGCTCGGGGGCGTACACCACCTTGAAGAAGGCATCGGGCACGGCGATGTTCTGCTTGTCCTTGCCGATGCGCACGGGATTCTTGCCCATGATGGGGCCGGTATAGACCATCAGTCGCTTGTCGCGTTTGGCCCAGCGGTGCACCTTCTCCTCAAGCACGCGCCAGTGGTCGTTGTTGAGTTTGGTGTCCTGCGGGCACATGTTGGTCATGTAGAAGCACTCCTTCATCGGCGTCTTGCCCCACCGCATGTCCATCGCGGGCGCCATGTGGCCGCGGCTGTAGCCGCTGCCACGGTATTCCCAGTTCTCGGGGCAGGACTTGACGCTATTGTCGCGGGCATAGTTGTAGTTCTTGCGCACCTCGTGGTCGGGTGCGTCGGCCATGGAGACCATCGTTGCCGTCAGCTCATAAGCCACGCAGTTGGGGATCCTCAACGACGGGTTGAAATTGACACGTATGGCCTGGTAGTTGATGACCTGATTGGACGTCCCTGCCGGGATGTTGACGGCCAGCAGCGGATTGGCCGCCGACTGGGGTGCGGCTGGACTGGTGGCCGTGCTGCCGATGGTGGGCACACTCACCAGCGACGAGACCTGGGGTTGATTGTCGCGGGACTTGTTGGACTTTTTGTTTTTCTTTTTTTTATCCTTCTTGTCCTTTTTATCCTTCTTGTCCTTTTTGGATTTCTTCTTGTTTTTGGCCTGAATGGACCATTGGGTAGCCGCCATGCTGTCACCCGTTATCTGGGGAGGCAATGCCCCACCCATCACCATCGCTGCAACAAGAACCCAAATCTTCAGTAACTGCTTCATTTATCTTCTATGGTTATTAATTGTTATGTCCTTAATTTCTAGTTGGTCCAGGCATCCAGATGCACTGTGTTCTCCAGGCGGTGCTGCTCGTCGGGCGGCAGGGTGGGGAAGAAGTCGAGCCCCGTCAACCGCTCCACCTCATCGACGCTGACGGCATATTGCCGCAATCGGCCACCGCTGTGTCCGTTGGGGTAAATGAACGCGATGACGCGCACGGGCCTCACGCACGGCGCCATGATGACCTTGTAGTAGGCGCTGGGCACCGTTACCCGTCCGCTAGTGAGCGTTGTGTCGCCCTCGGCGACAACCGGCCCGGTGAATACCAGCAGGGTGCTGTCACGCGCCGTCCACTCGCGCACCTTCTCCTCCAGCTTGGCCCAGCCGCCCTCGTTCAAGGCCTTGTGCATCGGGCAGATGTTGGTCATCAAGAAAGACTGCCGCATGGCCGTCTCGCTCCACTTCAGGTCTCCGGCGGGCACCAGATGTCCGCGGTCCATGCCGCATCCGGCATAGTCCTGCGGCGACGGGCATCCCTTCACGCTTGGGTCGGGCATGAACTCGTCACTGCGTTCAACCGTTCCGTTCAGCTCGTTGCGAGCGAGCTCATATACAGCGCAGTTGGCGATGCCCCGCCCGCTGTTGAAGTGCACGTCAAACGCGTCCCGCCTCACCAGCGTGTCGCTCATGCCACGAGGCACGCCGACGGTCATCAGACTGTCGCGCCCGCCCTCGCTCAAGGGCACCAGATGTGGAGCATTGTTGTTCACGATGACGCGATACAGCAAAAAGCATACCAACGCCACCGTCAGGCCCCACAAGAGGAACCTGACGGCGTCGCTCCACCGCTTCCACAACCGTTCCACTCCCAGTCTCATAGATTTGTCAGCTGATCTTACGGATGATGATGAAGAGCACTCCCATCGATACCAACATGGCAACGGCAAATGCGATGATGAAACCTGTCAAACTCAACTTGCCCATCAGAAACAGGGTGATGATGAGAAGGTAAACCAGTGTCTCGATGATGGCGAACAAGATAATTTTTTCTTACGGTCCATAATTTCTTCGGTTTTAATTGAATATAATGCAGTTTCAATGACCTTGCTGATCTCTTGCCCTGCGGATGAGGGTGTGGAAGATGAAAGACAGGATTGCCAGCACCACAAGAAATCCACCAAACGCCCAATCGGGATGAATGCTCTTGTTGATACTCGGGAAGGAAGATACCAGCAATACTATGGCGACCATTAAGGCGCACAAGCGGTTCTGCCAAACAACCAATTTGACCTGTTTGAGATTGGTCAACTTGCCCACTTCTCTCATTTTGCCAGGTCGGTAGGTGTCCCAGATTATTTTGATGATGGCAATGGTGCCAGTTAATAGAGCGAACGGATATCCGATATTGATACTGCCATTGTCGTTGAAGAAGTGGCCGTTTATCGCTGTCATTACCCATGCTATGACTAGGAAGGCGCCAATGAGTATTTCAACCAGAGTACCCAAGGCTGTGCGAGGCATTTTTAACTCATCGACGTTGAAATCGCCAGCGGTTTCGTTCTGCTCATAGTTGTACTTGATGCCTGCCGGGTCGCTCTGCTTTTTGGCTTTGTGGATGAGGTAGCGGAAGATGACGATGGTGACTACAATAATAGCTAAATAAATGTTGCCAAAGACTATTGAGAGAAATCCCAATGGTAGGGCATACAACAGGACGAATAATGCTAATTCAACAGCCAGTACACGGCACATACGCACTTCAAGGGCTACCTGTTCCACAGTAGTGTATCGTCTCATTGTTGTCTTGAAGGGTGGTAAATATACAATCCACAAGAGGGTAATGCTAATGATTGTCAGTATAAACATGAGTACGGGGCTTAGGAAATTGAAGAAATTCTCAATAATCCAAAACCGGTCACTGGCAAGCGCTACTACCCATGAACCGATGAGAATCAACCCTGTGAGTGCTTCAAAGATGAGGCCCTCGCGGGTGTGCGACACTTCAAGTAAGTTCGGGTCATAATTGCTATCTTTCTTTTTTGTGAGCCATGAATTTTTGCTCAATGCCAGAACGATGGCCAGCACACCTATACCTCCCGCGTGGATGCCACCCATCTGAAGGTCATGGGTATCGATGATTCCCTTTCTATACAACACCATCGTGTAGGTGAAGAAGAGTACTTCGGCTATAACGATGACGAGAAGATAGATATTTCTGTTCAATTGTTTCATAATCATTTCTATTTTAAATTAACGTTGTCAAAGAACCACACAATCGGTATCATTTGTTCTTTTTATGCAAGAATACAAAGAGGAGATCAGTCCCTATCCAAGCAACGCCCAGGCAAATCAAGATAACCGCCATCAAGCGCTTGTCTACAGGACTGATGGTGATAATTAAGGCCATCAAGGCGGCGGCAAGCGCGAATACTCGTTTTCTTCTGATCAGTAGTTTGAGCTGCTCCTCATTGGTGACACGCATCGATGACCTGATGGGGATGAAGAACAACGGATGATAGGCGAATATGAGTGCCGCGATGGCCCAGATGAAGAGAACCACATATTCCTCGAATAAGCCGTCGTTGACATGGGACTCAAACATGTGGGTGACTATCCCGACGACAACCGAGCTGGCAAGAATCAGGCCTGTTGCTGCCTCAAAGGTAGTCCCCTCGCGAGTGCGCGGCACCTTTTTAAGCTTAAGTGCCCGTTCTATTTTATCTTCAACCCTTTCTTCTTTGGTCGTGACCTCGGGGTAGATGACATAGTAAACCAGAGCAAAAAGGCCAACGATGGCTCCAAATAACGATGCGACAAGGTTATCAATCCGGCCAGATGCATAGAGTACCAGAATCAGGGCCAATGCTATGACAATGACTGTGGTTATCAGATTATTTGTTTTCTTTCGGTCCATGACTTTCTCGTTTTTTTGTTAATGATTTTCTTGAGCTTATTCTTTGTCCGTTTCGTTATCTTTCAACTCATTCCTGATCAAGTTTCGATAGTAGAGTTCAATAAAGAGGAAAACGACGAAGAAATGTCGTGCTATGAAGTCCATCACGCCGATGGTCCCCTTGAAGGGATGGTACACGACCAGCACGGCAGCCACGGCACATCCTATCGCGAGAATGCGATAGAGTTCAATGTTCTTGATGAGCTGACGGCTGTTGGTAAAACTCAGCGACCGGTTCATCCAGCGTGGGCAATAGGCGATGACGAGGGCGATAACGGCAAGTACCGAGTAAAAGATCATCTGGATGATTGATAAATCCATGATGCTCTTTCCCGCTAACAGACGGGTGCGCCAGGCCGCGTACCACGTGCCAATGAGGATGAGGATTGTCACTGCCTCAAAGGCCAGGGCTGCCAATGTGTGAGGCACTCTCACCTCGTTGATGTTGAACTTGCCGGCACCGTTCTGCTGATTGGGGGCGTCCTTGATGACGAGACTGAAGACGAGTCGCAGGGCAACGTACAAGATACAACCGATAAAGGCGAAGTTGCCAGTTCCCTTCATCTTCCATGGGAGGAACACGATGGCCAGTGAAAACAATGCCAACGCTACCGAGCGCACACGCATCCGGCGGCTCTTGACGATATCGGCAGCCGAGGCTTTGGGATGAATCTCACCTTCTTTTGAATCGGGGTAGTAGGCTACCCCGAGCATGCCGCCAGCCGTGATCGCGAGGGGAATGAGGATGACATAGAGCGTCTTATCAACGGTCCAGGTCTTGTAGCAAGCCACGGCAAACATGGCGGCAAGCACAATCTCGAGGATGGTGCTGCCTGCCGTTCGCGGCAGCTCTACCATGTCATCGGTATTGCTCAGGTCGATGTCCTCGGTCTCTTGTTTGGGCGGCGCCAGTGACGGGTACTTCTTGTAGATGATTCTCTTGGCAGCAAAGAAGAAGACAAAAACTCCGGCACCCAGGGCCCATGCGACTCCATCGTTGATGATGTCCCTTGATAAAAGCTCCTTGATGACCAATATGAGAATCAACGATACCACTGCAAGAGCAATATTCACTATTTTACTTGTCTTCATAGCTGTACGTTTTTTTTGGATGAGACTATTGTTTTCTTTCAAAGCGTCAAGGCTTTTCATTTCGCCCTGCTGATAAGGATGATCATGAATGCAACACCCAGCAGGTTGAATGCGCTATTGCTGTTAAGTTTCATAACGTCCCTCCTTTCTGTGACAGGTACACAATTATTTGGCTCTTTTGTTGAAATACTTGAAGATGAAATAGGTGCCAAAGAACATGGCCAGTATCACGATGACCAAAACGCCGGCGTCGACGATATTGTGCTTGATATCAATAGCTAAAATCAGGCTGATAATGGCAAGTTCGACACCATCGACCCGGTTTTCGAGGACACTTAGGCGGAATTGCCTGATGTTTTCGATACTGTCGTCGGCCTTGGCAAACTTGACGGCCCTGACAAGTTGGTTGATGGCCAGGTAAGCTGACAGGATGATGAAGATCAGTCTTGTGGAATGGCGCATGGAGTCTGCCTTGATGACATCTAAGGATAGCAACACAAAACACAGTGCCGTCAGGAGGATGAAGCCTGTCACGATGTAGAAGGCTATCTCCACCTTGTCATGGGCGACTTGAATGTTGCTGGAGTCAAAGGCCTTGTCACTCACTTGGCCCGAAGTGGAACCGCTCGTGCTTTGCGCCGATTTTTTCTTGCGGTTGAAGTAAGCCTCGACAAGAAGGGCAACAAGGATAATTACAAAAAAGTCACCCTTGATATCCGTGAAGGGCGCGAGCGCTGCCATGATGGCAAAGATCAATGCATAGACCTGTTGCTTCTTCACCGAAAGACTGATTTGGCTCATGTCCTTTTGCTTCTCGGCATCGTGCAACATGAACGGGAAGCGTGCCCCGATAAGTGCCGCTACCGAACCGATTGACAAGATTACCGACCCGCCGATGTGCTGCCAGTCCATCAGGTGCTTGCTCCAGAGAATGCCCCAAGTGGCAAGGAGCAGGAGCACGGTCAACGCTTCCATGATAACCTGGGTGGGAGAGTTGTGGACCTTGATATTATAGACATTCATCCGTTGAGCCATATCGTCCATGGCTCCGTCCTTGCGAGCTTGCAAGATCTCGTTTTCGACTTCGATGCGGCGTGTGCGGTAGGCCCACCAGTATAATGCTGCCAGGATAACCGCTGTTGCAACGATGACTGCTGCCATGCCCACCATGCCGAGCTTCTGCGAAAACAGTCCCATTACACTGCCGGCAACGATTGCCGTGCCGTAAGTCAGGACATTCCACAACAATGTCTGCTTCTTATTGTTAAACTTGGGTTTCATCGCTATTCTCCTCCTCGTTATCGGTTTCGCTTTTCTTCTTCTTGGGCAGACGGCGGGCCTTGCGCAGCGCCTCGGTGATGATCCACTGCAACTGGCCGTTGGTGGAACGGAACTCGTCGGCTGCCCACTTTTCAATGGCAACACGCAGGATAAAACTCTTTGTGGCTTTCTTTGCCATAGTCTGCTAATGATTTGGGCGGGTTGTTAATGCGAATTCCGCAAATGGTTATAAAGTTCGCTCAATCCGTTTAATTCGCGGAATTCGCATTAGCCCCGCAGGGTTACATATTCAGTGTGCCGGTGTTGACGACGGGCTGGGCCTGTTCGTCGGCGCACAGGACGACGAGCAGGTTGCTCACCATCGAGGCCTTCTTGTCGTCATCAAGTTCAACGATCTCCTCGCTCGAGAGCTTGTCAAGGGCCATCTTCACCATGCTCACGGCGCCCTCGACGATCTTCTCGCGGGCGGTGATGATGGCGCTGGCCTGCTGGCGGCGCAGCATCACGGCAGCGATTTCGGGAGCATAGGCCAGATAGTTGATGCGGGCCTCGACCACCTCAATGCCGGCCAGCGACAGACGCTCGTTGAGCCTCTCCTCGAGTTGCTCGTTGATCTCGTCGCCACCCGAACGCAGGGTCAGCTCCTTGGTGTTCTCGTCATTGTCATCATAGGCATACAGGCCGGCTACCTGCCTCAAGGCGGCGTAGCTCTGCACGCTCACGAAGTCTTCCAGAGCGCTCATCAGGCCCTTGGCGTTGCCGCTCAGCGTGCCGTCGGTCGAGGCCATGGTCTGCGAGTCAACCTCAAACAGGGCCTTGTAGGTGTCCTTCAGTCTCCACACCAGTACCAGGCCGATCATCACCGGGTTACCCACCTTGTCGTTGACCTTGATGGGCTCGGCGTCCAGGTTGCGGGCACGCAGCGAGACTTTCTTGGTGCCGTAGAAGGGGTTGATCCAGTAAAAGCCCGTCTTGTTGAAGGTGCCGCTGTACTTGCCGAACCAGGTGGTCACCCTGGCGGTGTTGGGCTCAAGCATCATGAAACCACCTAATATAAATAAGGTGAGGATCATGAACAGGATGCTCACGATGAGCAGTACAGTGGGCATGGCACCGTGACCGGGCATGTCATACATTACAATACTCTTATAGATGCCCCAGACCGAGAGGATGGGCAACAAGATAACTACGAACAACATCAAAAAACCGTTCAGGGTAGTACCTTTGAAATTGAATTCCTTCGTTTCCATAATCGTAAAAGTTGAAAAGTTAATATTTAGTTTGTTTTAAAGTGATATCATTTTGATATCGCAAAGATATATTTTGTTTTTACTATTCTCAAAACTTTTTCTCGTTTTTAACACAATTTTAACATTTCCGCCCCTAGGTGTAACTGTTCGGCCGTTTGACCCCACGCTAAGGCGCAAAGCCGCTAAACAAAGTCTGCCATTAAAGCAGAGAAGTGATGGTAATTACACTTGTGGGATTTTCTGGTTATGGTGACAGCGGCGAGTGCGGTGCATCATTGGGACGGTTCTAACTGAATGGAGCGTGTAATATATCAATATCCAAGCGCCTTTGCGGCTTAGCGTGAGGCGTTACAGAAGGTTTTTCGCTGAATAGATCATGTCTCTGCTACCATAAATCCCTGCATGGCCGGCTTGATGGGTGTTTCTCGTGAGTTTGTGGATAAAATCGGTATTATTTCGTTGTAACGGGCCATGTTATGGGATTTTTTTCCTACTTTTGTCCCGCAAAGTTGAAGTGTTTTTGGATGATTGCCGTAGAATCGCTGATTTCCAGCGTTTTTATGTGTGATTTCTATATAGAGGCATGTTTTTTCACTAAGCTTAGAGTTTTAATAATCATTTCAATCATGAATCATTTATCGATTACAAGAAAAGTTGCGTTGCTGCTCTTGCTGGTGGTGACGATGTTGCCGTTGAACGCCTATTCGCGCGTGACGTATTTTGACGTCAATGGTGACGGTATCGCCAATGTGAGCGACGTCTCTTTTCTGATTTCCCAACTGCTGAATGGGGATCCGTTTATCGACGGTACAAAGTCATTCCTCAATGCAACCGACTACGGCGCCGTGGGCGACGGCCAGACCGATGACACCGAGGCGCTCGAGGCTCTGTTTGCCGACGCTGCCGAGCTCAAGAAGGCCGCCTATATCCCTGCCGGTACTTACATGATCAGGCGCCCCTTGACCATCAAGAGCGGCATGGAAGTGTACGGCGACGGTGACCAGAGCGTCATCAAGAAGTTCCGCGCCTATTGGCACAGGACTGTGGCTGCCACCCAGAAAGGGCAGACCATTATTCCCCTCGACGGCATCGACGGATATCGTGTCGGCGACCACTGTTTCATCACGACAAGGGAATTTGCCAATTACCCGTCGGCTCGTCATTGCTCCTTCGGCGAGATAACCGCCATCGACTCGGTCAACAAGACCGTCACGTTCAAGAGCGCTTTCCATGCTGGCGCCCCCGAGACCTATGCCGACGGAATCGTCAAAGCGCATGTTGCGGGATGCTACTTGTCCACCTCGTTCCCCATCCTGCGCTCCTGGTCGTTCAAGGACGAGTGCGTCGGCGTTTATATCCATGACATCTGCCTCGACGGCAACCGCCAGACCAACGAGCCGATGGAATGGACCAACGCATGCATCCACTTTGATGCCTACGGCAGCCCCATGGAGGGTATTGCCTACAACCACCATTCCTATAATCACATCGTTGAGCGCTGCACGCTGCTCAACTCGTCTTACGACGCTGTGAGCGATCAGGGCGAGGGACGCCTGTTCGTTAGCAATTGCACGATCACCAATGCGGCCATGCATGGCGTTCACATGGGAACCGACTTTGTCGGCGCCGTCATCACCAACAACACGATGACCGGCAACGGTACCATGGGAGCGGGTGTGTTCTTCTGCCAGAATGTGACCGACGTGGTGGTCTATAACAACCGCATCAGCTCGTTCAACCATGGCTGTAGCGACGAGGAGTACGGGACGCAAGTTAAGTATACGATTATCCGTAACAACACCTTCTCCAACATCACGAGCCATGTGTTCGACTTCCTCAAGGCTTCAACGTCGTCCCATGGCGGCGGTCTGCAGGTGAGCAACAACACGATCAATAACCTGAGGGGACTCCTCCTCTCGGGGCGCTTCCTCGATGACCTGGTGTTCTCCAATAACACGGTCAAGAGCGTTTCGGGGTCGCCGAGCTCCCTCATCAGCGTGACCGACAGCAAGAATGTCATCATCGTGGGCAACAAGATGCCCTCGGGGTCGAGCGTGAGCAATCCCGTCGTCTCCACCGGAACGACCAACCTGATCAACGACTCCAACTCCTGGGGTTCTTGACATGAACAGGTGCTTAACGGGCACATAGTTGCCGATAATGATAATTTATTGTTTTTCCCGCGCGTCACGTGCGGGAATTTTGTTAACTTTGTGGGTTGAATGAAATCCAACCATTAACAACAATAAATCAACGCTATGACAAAATTAGTTGACAGATTTTTGAAGTATGTGAAGTTCGACACCCAGAGTGACGAGCTCACCAACCTGACTCCCTCAACTCCCGGCCAGATGGTCTTTGCCAAGGAACTGGAGAAGGAATTGCATGCTATGGGATTGAGCGACATCTCGCTTGACGACAATGGCTACCTGTTTGCCACCTTGCCCGCCAACACCGATGCCAAGGTGCCCACCATCGGCTTTATCGCCCACATGGACACTGCGCCCGACATGAGCGGACACGATGTCAAGCCCCGCATTGTCAAGTATGAGGGCAAGCCCATCGTCCTGAGCGAGGAGCCTAACATCGTCCTCGACCCGCAGCAGTTCCCCGAGATGAACGACTACATGGGACAGGAATTCATCGTTACCAGCGGCGACACGCTGCTCGGTGCCGACGACAAGGCCGGTATCGCCGAGATTCTCAGCGCCGTTGAGTGGCTGCAGGAGCACCCCGAGGTGAAGCACGGCAACATCCGCGTGGGCTTCAACCCCGATGAGGAAATCGGCCTCGGTGCCCACCACTTCGATGTTGAGAAATTCGGCTGTGACTGGGCCTACACCATGGACGGCGGTGCCGTTGGCGAGCTGGAATATGAGAATTTCAATGCTGCCAGCGCCAAGATCACCTTCAAGGGCCTGAACGTGCACCCCGGAGCCGCCAAGCACAAGATGCTTAACTCGATGCGCGTCGCTCTGCAATTTGCCGCAATGCTGCCGCGCTGGGAGACTCCCGAGCACACCGAGGGTTACGAGGGCTTCTACCACCTCATCAGCATGCAGGGCGGTGTTGAGCAGAGCACGCTCAGCTACATCATCCGTGACCACGACCGCGCTCGCTTTGAGAGCCGCAAGCGCGAAATCGAGCACCTGTGCAACAAGATTAATGCCGAGTTCCCCGACTGCGCATCCTGCGAGATCAAGGACCAGTACTACAACATGCGCGAGAAGATCGAGCCCGTCATGCACATCATCGACATCGCCAAGCAGGCTATGGAGAACGCAGGCGTTACCCCCAAGGTGCAGCCCATTCGTGGCGGTACCGACGGCGCTCAGCTCTCGTTCAAGAACCTGCCGTGTCCCAACATCTTCGCTGGTGGCATGAACATGCACGGTCGCTTCGAGTATGTGCCCATTCCCTCGATGGAAAAGGCCATGATGACGATCGTTGAGATTTGCAAACTCGTCGCTCAGTAATCAACCCATAGGGCTCCAAAGGACCTTAAAGTTTCTAAAGACTTTAGGGTCCTTAAAGCCCATAAAAAGGCGATAATTAGAAAAAACAACCAAATAATTTGGCGGGTAAAGAAAAAGACAGTACCTTTGCACCGCTTTTTAGGGAGATTCGCTAGCTCAGCAGGTAGAGCACATCCCTTTTAAGGATGGGGTCGTGGGTTCGAGCCCCACGCGAATCACAATGACGGGTAATCGCCCGTCATTTTTTTATCCCTAAATCCCATGTTCCCCAAGCAGTTATAGACAGATTGTCATTTGCTGATGACTACCCACATTTGCCCTGAAACGACCCGAAATCACAATTTTATGTCACATTTATGGCTATTACTGTCCGGTAAACATTGCTCAAGATGAATCAGGCAGGGACATTTGTCTATACGGGCGAAACACCCGGAGGGTGTCATCTGATTAACCGGGGGTACCTGCTAATGAAACGAGCGAAGCGAGTGAAGTGGCAGGCACCCCCGGTGCCGCAATGCCTCCATATCGTCGCTGGAGGCGACCCCAAAACTCATGACCGTCAAGGGGGTCGCCTTCAGCGACATTCTTACGTGCGTCCTTACCCGTGGTGATGCTGGCTCTCTCGCTCCGCTCGATTGCCAGCATTACCACGGTTACTCAGAGGCTCGCCCGTTGGGCGAGAGCGGCTCCAAAGCAAGCCCTAAGATAGGTTGATGTCTATAGTCAACTATCAATCAATGAATCAGAACAATCGAATGGATTTTTACCGGACACCCTAATAATTTATGGTACATTTTTGTGTTATTGGAGGCAGTGGGGCATAATTAAAAAAGCAGTGGACCTTGGCGAATGCCAGGGTCCACTGTGCGTTTAGGTTTGTGGATGTGTCGTTGTCTTTATCCCAGGATGATGTCCATGGTGGCGTTGACGTCGGCGATGTTGATCTCACCGTCGCCATTGACATCGGCGCGCTGCATGGTGGCGTCATCGGCGGTGCCGCCCAGGATGATGTCGATCAGGGCGTTGACATCGGCGATGTTAACCTCACCGTCACCGTTCACGTCACCGGGAATGAATTCGGGTATGGGAATGAACACATGCTCGTCGATGTATGCCATGTGGCGACGAATCCAATCCTCGACGTAGTCCATCTCTTCGCTGATGTCGAGTTTGTGACCATTAAGGTCAAAGTCGCGGCTCCAACGGTTCTCTTCGCGGCTGGCTGCGCCACTGTTCTCGAGCTCGTCGATGGCTGCGCGGTAACGGTTAACCAGGCTGTCGGTGTCGAGCCAGGTTTTGCGCAACTCCTTATATCGCTCATTGACCGCCTCGTGGTATTCACGGTTGTTCCACATGTCCACCATGGGAACGTGGGCAATCCACTCGGTGCCGCGCTCGGGCTTAATCATATCGGGATAGTTTACGCTAGGCGAGAAGTTGGCACCCAGGCAGATGTCGAGGTCCCAGGGCACCATCGTCAAGCGGGGATGCTCGGCCATGTCACGGCAGGCGTAGTAGATGTTCTTGCAGTCGTTGTCAAGGGCTTGCAGGGCAACGATGAAAATGAAGTAGTCTTGCATGACGGGAATGTCGAAGTAGTAACCGATGCTGTCATAGAAGACTTTCTTGCTGGGGGCGTTGTCCTCGCGGTTGACAAAGTGAACGGCGTTAGAAAGCACGTCCCAATTGAGGGCTCCGATCTCGTCATAGTCGGGGTACTTGGCCTCAAAACCGTCCCAGGTCGTTTTCCACGTGTAGAGTCTAGCGGGCTCGCTCATCATGACGGTGCGGGTGCGGGTGTAGGTAGCCCACAACATGCCGTGGAACTCCTCGTTCTCGGTGTCGTAGCGTTTGAGCTTGAGCTGCTTGCGGTCGATGGGCTCACACATGTTGTAGATGCCCCTGTACTCGCCGTTAATCATTACCTCGACCATCTCGCCGCGCGAGCCGTTGCGGGCGTTGGGCAGCGTGTCGCTGTACCAGGGACGGCGTGCCATGTCGAGCCACAGGTCGGTGCTCACACGGTTGCGCACGCGCAGGAAGTCCATCTGACCGGCGTCGAGAATCCAGCTGTTGTCGTTGCGCAGGCCGAAGAAGCGCCTGTTCATCTTGGTGCTGTCCTCGTCGTTAATGAACTTGATGCGGTAGTTGCGTTTGTGCTTACTGCCTTGGTTGGTGGCGTAACCACGGGTCTTGATCTTGGCGCTCATGGGCTCGGCAAGAGCCGAGTCGGGCTCGTTGACATAAATCGTCGCATAGCTGTAAACCTTGCTGATCGCGGTAGTGTCAAAAATCTCCACGATGGGCAGCCATGTAAAGGTGATGTAGCCAGTGTACAGGCTGTCGCCCATTTGAGCGGTCACGATGTACTGCTTACCTCCCTCGATACCCTCGAAGGTGAACTCCTCGCCGCTAGCGACAGCGGTGCTGTCGATGGTGAGCTCGGAGATCTCGTCGCCGAAGGTGACTTGGGCGGTGTAGTCATTACCGAACAGTGATTGGGGAATGCTGCACAGCCAGAAGCTGTTCAACGTGTCCATCGGTGTGCGGTGGCCGCCGATGTTGAGCACCTGGCCCATAGAAACCACAGCGGTCAACACGATAGCCATTACAGTGAGTAATTGTCTCTTCATGATGAAATAATACCTCTTGTTGTTTTGTATTGAAATAAAGATAATTGCGATTAATCTTCTAAAAAACGTGCAAAGATACTAAAAATGTCTTTATGCAGTAATTCACGCCCGATAAATTCGTCATTTTTTTATACAAATCGGCAGTTTGTGTCCACCAGCAGGCGCTTCATCGTTTGGAACAACGGGGGCATGAAGGTCGCGCGCTGTCGGGTTGTAAATGGTGCCCATGATGCGTTAATCGCCTGTTATGTTGGCACCTTGGCCCTCGTCACATTTTTTAATGAAAAATTTTATTCGGTTTTTGATTTTTTTTGTGTCCCATCCGCCAAAAAAGAAGTAACTTTGTTGGCTCAATTAAACAAAAACTTGAAAATCACTCAACCATAATGAAAATATTCACCAACGATGGACTGCGTCGCATCGGCGACCGCACTGTGGAAAAGGAGGGCATCGAGATGCTGGACCTCATCGAGAGGGCAGCATCGGCCGTGTCCTATGAACTCATCTCGCGCTGGAGGACTTCCAAGCGCTTCGTCTTCTTTGCCGGCCCTGGCGACAACGGTGCCGACGCTCTGGCGGTTGCCCGCATGATGTATGAGCAAGGCTATCGCCCCGAGGTTTACCTGTTCAACATCAAGTCGGCCCAACTTTCACCGTGCTGTCTGGTCAACCGCGACCGCTTGATGCAGACGGCAGGTGACAATATCGACTTCATCGAGGTGATCCAGAACTTCAACCCGCCCGAACTCGACGAGAACGACGTGGTCGTTGACGGCTTGTTCGGCAACGGCTTGCGCACGCCCCTCAAGGGTGGTTATACCGCGCTGGTGCAGTACATCAACGCGAGCAATGCCTTTGTCGTGTCGATAGACCTGCCCTCGGGCATGTTCGGCGAGTGGAACGTGGGTAACGACCGCCGTAACATCATTCAGGCGAACCTCACCCTCACCTACCAGAGCAAGCGCCTCGCCTTCTACTTTGCCGAGAATGCCGAGTGCGTCGGCGAGTGCAAGGTCCTGGATATCGAGTTGGACAAGGAGAGCATCGCACGCACTCCCACCGACTTCTATCTCATCGAGCGGGACGACGTTCATGAGATCATCAAGCCACGCAATCCCTTCAGCAACAAGTATGACCATGGCACGTTGCTGCTCATCGCCGGTAGCTACGGCATGATGGGCGCCGCCGTGCTGGCCTCCAAGGGCGCCCTGCGTGCAGGGGCCGGATTGGTGACTGTACACGCGCCGCGTTGCGGATACCAAGTGTTGCAGACGGCAGTCCCCGAAGCGCTCTTTGAACCCGATCGCAACGAGTTGGTCACCAGCGCCATCGACATGCGCCACTCCTATAGTGTCGTTGCCATGGGACCCGGCATGGGTGTCAATGACGAGACCCTTGAGGCGGTACACCACTTCATCATGAACTTTAAGCGTCCTTGCCTGCTCGATGCCGATGCGCTCAACTGCATCGCTCGCCGTCCCATGCTGCTCAGGAGCATCCCGCCCCGTTCGGTCATCACGCCGCATGCCATCGAGTTTGACCGCCTCTTCGGTGACCACAATACCGACGAGGAGCGTCTCAAGAAGGCCATCGACGTGTCCAAGCTCTATAACATCACCATTGTCCTCAAGGGGCATTACACGATGACCGTGCGTCCCGACAGCAAGATCTACGTCAACAGCAGCGGTAACGCCGGTATGGCGACCCCGGGCAGCGGCGACGTCCTCACCGGTGTCATCTCGGCCCTCATCGCCCAAAACTATCCCGCCGACTGGGCGGTGGTTCTTGGCGTCTATCTGCACGGCTTGGCAGGTGACCTTGCCGCACAGGGGCACGGCACCTATGGCATGATAGCCAGCGACATCGTCGATAACCTTGGCAAGGCGATTGTCAAGGTCATGAAATGACCTCGCAAAACACCATCCCCGAAAAATAATTAAGGTTGATAATCAAACGATTATCAACCTTAATTGTACCTGAAGTGGGACTTGAACCCACACGGCCGCAATGGCCAAGGGATTTTAAGTCCCTCGTGTCTACCGATTCCACCATTCAGGCATCGCGGTACGGATTCGGCTGCAAAGATACTACTTTTTGGTGAAAAGATGACTTTTACAGCTATTTTTTTGAAATTTCTGTCAAGTAGCAGTGCTTTATGGCAGGTCCAGCAGCCGGATATCGGGTACTGACTGCTGCTGGTTTTCCCTCAAGTCGCTGATGCGCTTGAGCAGTTTGGCGAAGCGGCTGTCGGCCTTGGGGATGAAGTTGCTGTTTCCCATGTCGGATAGGGCATTGGCAACTCCGTTGACGGTGTACTCGTCAGGGTCGAAGGTCGGCTGGTAAGCAAGGTCCTCCTTGTCGGTAGTGACAATGTTCAGGAGCCCTGCCTTGTGCAGCTTGTTCAGCACCTGCTCGGCCAGTGGGCCGGGAATGTCATAATCACGGACGAGTCCGCTCAGCTTGATGGCTCCCTCATGTTGCTTGAAGCGCTTCACGGCCAGCGAGAGCACTGCCAGGGCGATGTGGGTCGAGTAGGTGGCAGACACGCCCTGGGCCTGGTCACGGTAGGCAAAGTTGTCGAAGTTCTGCCAAGCATAGGTCAATCCCACACCTGCCAGCGTGATGAGCCACGATAGCTGCATCCACACCAGCATCAAGGGCAGGAAGGCAAAACTGCCGTAGATGGCGTTGTACTTGGAGACATAGAGCTGGCCGGTTACGAACAGCCACTGTACGCACTGGAACAGGGTGCCGCATAACACACCGGCGAACAACGCTCCCTTGAAGCGCACCTTGGTGTTAGGAATCAGATAGTAGGCGGCGGTGAAGATGATCCACGAGATGAGTGTGGGTGTGAATGACAGCAGCCGATGCAGCAAGGGAGATAACGCATGGCCGCCAAACACGCGCTGAACCGCGTCGCTCATGAAGATGGAGATACCTGCCGAGCACACCATCAACACCGGCAGCAACAGGAACAGGGCGGTGTAATCGGTGAACTTGCGGGGCAGCGAGCGGGTGGTCGCCACACCCCACACGTGGTTGAACGAGTCTTCCACGCTGCTCATCAGCGACCACAATGTCCACAGCAAGAAGATGAGGCCGATGCCGATGAAAACGCCCTGGGATGCCTGCGAAAGGTAGTTCTCGACATATTGCAGCGCGGTCTCCAGCGCTTGACGCTGAGCGGGGAAGTACTTGAACAACTCGCTCTGCATCAGATTCTGGAAACCGAAGCCGCGGGCGATGGCAAACAACATCGCCAGTGCCGGCACGACGGCCAGCACTGTCCTGTAGGTAAGGGCGCATGCTTGAGACTGCAGGTCGCGGTCCAGAAACGAACGCACGCTCAGGTTGATAACCTTGATGGTCTTGACCGACCACAACGCCCGCGTGTCGTTCCAAACACCGCTGATGCAATACTGGATGTTGTTCTTGATGCGCTCTATCAGGCTCTCCTTGTTCTCGCTCATCCTCTCTAGATTTCTATTCAGGGGGGACGGTTTGCCTTGAGTTATTTAGAGGTTGTCCAGAGCGTCCTTGATCAAGTCAAAGATTCCGTCGATGGTACCCAAGCCGTTGATGGCGCAGTACTTGCCCTGCTGCTCGTAGTAAGCCTTCAGGGGCGAGGTCTGGTTGTGATAAGTCTCAAGACGCTTGCGGGCGGTATCCTCGTTGTCGTCCGAACGGCCGCTCAATTGGCCACGCAGCAGGATACGCTTGATGAGTTCCTCCTCGGGGACTTCAAGACCTACGACGGCATCGACCTGGGTGCCACGGTCGGCAAGCAACTTCTCGAGGGCTTCGGCCTGGGGAATCGTGCGGGGGAAACCGTCAAAGATGACGCCTTCGCTGGTTTTGTCCTTGTTATCGTCAAGCACCTGTGCCAGGATGTTGATCATGAGCTCGTCGGGGACAAGCTTTCCCTGATCGATGATACCCTTGGCCGTCTTGCCCAGTTCGGTGCCGCGGCGGATGTTGTCGCGCAGCACGTCGCCAGTCGAGATGTGGAACAGGTTGTAATGTTCGATGAGTTTATCGCTCTGGGTGCCTTTACCCGATCCGGGAGCACCAAAAATGACAATGTTCAACATAATCTTGAATTATATGAGTTATATATATTTTTAATGTATAGTCTTATTTAAACTTCAGCCCTCCTTCAGGACGTAGATATCTGGCAGGTTGCGGGCCAGCTCATCGATGTCCAGGCCGTAGCCCAGGATGAACTTACAGGGAATTTCAAAGCCTACATACTCGGGAGCCTTGCCCACGGTGAGCGCCTCGGGCTTGAACAGCAACGAAACCATTTTCACCGATTTGGGGTTCTGCTTGTCCAGTTCCTTGCGCAACTGGGCGGCTGTAATGCCGCTGTCGATGATGTCCTCGACGATGAGCACGTTGCGCCCGGTAACGTCAATGTCCAGGCCCATGATTTCCTTCACTTTGCCCGTTGACTGCGTCCCCTCATAGGACTTGAAGCGGATGAACGCAATCTCGGCGTCATGCAGGCCGCACGCGCGGAACAGGTCGGCCGCAAAGATGAACGAACCGTTGAGGACACACAGGAATAGGGGATTCTCGTTGGCATAGTCACGTTTGATTTCCTGAGCAAGGCGGTGCACTTGCTTAGCAATCTCTTCACGCCTAATATAAGGCTCAAACGTCATGCCCTGATAAGTTACTTCTTCCATTTGTTTACAGAATTAAAATGCAAAGGTACAAAGAACTTCTCGTTTTTTAGGCTGCCAGCCTTCACTTTTTTCATGATAAGGCAAAAAAAGCGAGCCTGTGGCTCGCTGTAGGGATGTCGCTTTACCGCTTCGTGGCGATGGCCCGTGCTAGGGCGTTCATCTCGCGGCAGCATTCAGCGGTTAATGGCTGGTAGTTGTTGCGGTGTTCAAATGGCGACACCAGCAGCACTTTGCCGGCAGCGCATGCGTCAAAGAGTTTCCCGCCAGGCTTGGCCATGACATCAAAGCCGTTGTTGCTGATGAGGATTACGGGAACTCCTGTCTCATAGGCGCGGTCGATGATGTCTTTCTCACCCGGGCTGATGGCTGGTGACACAAGCACTGCCCCTTGGGCCAGCAGTCGATCGCCCTCGCGCGCAATCTCCTCCTTACTCATGCGCCGCGAGCAGTAAACCTGTAGGATTGATGGGTGCTGCAAGAGTTGATGGTTGCCCATGGCACTCACAGTATGGCCCGCAATGGAGAGGCAATGGGAAACGGTGAAAAAGTCCTTGCGCTCCCGCTTTACCCATAGGCGTCGCGGGTTATCGTTTAGATAATCTGTCCAGCGGTCAAGTTGACCCTCACCTTTAAGAACCCCGTCGGTGTAGCCTGTTTCCCATACTGGAACAGACAGCCCTAATTCCCGCGCCGCCTTGTTGCAGCCAGTCTTGAAGCCATTGATGACTTTTCCCAGATGGACTGGCAACGGTTGGGTGACAAACAGGATACCATGCAAGTGGTCGGGCATGACGGTCAACGCCAGCATCCTGATGTGCGGGTAGTAATAGGGAATTCCCAACCATTCGGTTTTCACCTTTTCGCCTAGCGGTGAAAGACTCACCCACGGCTGCGGGTGGCTGTCATCGGGCCCACAGAGCGTCCCTAGGGTGGGGCGTCTCTCCTTCACGGCCAAGGTAATCAGGTAGATGGCCCTTTTCTGGTAGTCGTGGCTAACCATCCGGCGTTTCATCGAGCGGGTGGCGGCCACTTCAGGATGACTTTGGGACCATTGCTTGCGTCCCTCGTTGCGCTTGTCATCCATTGCTTGTTGATTTTTTAAGCACGCCACAGGCTTGCAATACCCCGACGGGCCTGTCGCGGCCGTCCTTGGTTGTTGAGGTATTGCGAGCCTGTGGCTCGCTTGTGTTGTTGTTTACTTGGCGACTTTCTCGAGGCGCTTCATCATGGCGAACATGAAGATGGCGGCGACGAGGCACACGCCCAGGAAGACGCTCCAGCATACCCACAGGGGCACCTTGCCCCACAGGGCGCCGCCCACGAGCACGAGCTGGTTGCCCAGGGCGGTGGAAACGAACCAACCACCCATCATGGCACCCTTGTACTTGGGAGGAGCGACCTTGCTGACAAACGAGATGCCCATCGGCGAGAGCAACAGCTCACCGAAGGTCAGCACCAGATAGACGCTGATCAACAGGTTGGGCGTCACGTCGGCCACATGCTGGCCCACGAGGTTGCCGTCGGCATCGGGAGCCATCTGCGGCATGGGCAGGCCGATCGAGGCGAACGCCATGATTGCATAGGCGATGGCGGCAACTACCATACCATAGGCAATCTTGCGGGGCGCCGAGGGCTCCTTGCCCTTATTGGCCAGCCAGCTGAAGATGGCCATCGACACGGGTGTCAACGCTACGACATAGAACGGGTTGAACTGCTGGAAAATCGGAGCGGCGATGTCGATGCTGCCGGTGGTGCGGGTGTACTTGTAGTACAGGATGCCCAGGGCAGCCAGGATAATGGCGCCCGAGATGCCCTTGGCCTTGGCGGTCTTGCTCTGGAACAGCGAGAATCCGGCATAGACGATGAAGATGACAAGCACCAGGTTCCACACGTCAAAGGCCATGCTCTCCAGTCCGCTCGACGTGTTGGCGGTGAACTCGTCGGCAAAGAAGGTGAGCGACAGACCGTTCTGGTGGAACGCCATCCAGAAGAATACGACCACGGCAAACACGAGGCACAGGGCGATGATGCGCTGCATGGTCTCGTCTTTGCTCAACTCGGGTTCCTTGACGGTGTTGGCCTCATCCTTTACAGCGGCCTTCTTGCCACCCTCGCAGTGACGGAAAGTGCTGCGGAAGGCATAGTAGATGGCAATTGACAATACCAGCGAAACGCAAGCCACGGCAAACGAGAAGTGGTAGGCGTCATTGGACGAGAAGCCCCAAACGGTCTCGGCATATTCCTTGATCTTTACGGCTGCCGTCGGTGCAAACAAGGCGCCGATGTTGATGGCCATGTAGAAAATCGAGAAACCTGAGTCGCGCTTGGCAGCGTAACGCGTGTCATCGTACAGATTGCCCACCATCACCTGCAGGTTGCCCTTGAACAGGCCGGTGCCTAGGCCGATGAGCAGTAGCGCTCCAATCATCACAATCAGCGCAAAGGTGTTGCCACCCAGGGGCACTGCCAGGAGCAGATAGCCCAGGAACATGATGATGATACCGATGGTCACCATCTTGCCGAAGCCGAACTTGTCGGCCATCCAGCCGCCGATGAGCGGGAGGAAATACACGACCATCAAGAACGAGCTGTAGATGAAGCCGGCAACAGCCGGTGACAGGCCATAGTTCGCCCTGAGGAAGAGGGCGAACACGGCAATCATCGTGTAGTAGCCGAAGCGCTCGCCCGTGTTGGCCAGTGCCAACGCGAAAAGTCCTTTAGGTTGTCCTTCAAACATGATATTTTTCTCTTTAATCAGAGAATCTAGAAAATCTAGATTTGCTAGATCTCCTAGATTCTCGTGTGGTGATTATTTAATTAAATAATGTGTAGCTCGGAGATTACTTTTTCTCGCCGGTAACGCGCTCCAGCCAGCTGACCATGAACCACATGACGCCCATGGCGACGAGGCAGATAACCAGGAAGACGGCCCAGCACATCCACAGCTTGGGCATCTTGTTGAGCATAACCGGGCCAATCCAGATGAAATCTTGGAAACGAACGACAGACCCAGCGGCGAGATGAACAACTCGGCAACCGTCAGGAAGAAGTAGGTGGCGATGAGTACCCACCACTGTGACTTCATGGCTGCCTGCTGGTCGATACCCAGGGCGCGGAACTCCTCACCATTGGGATAATCATAGGCCATGCTGAGGAGAACCAGGAACAGATAAGCCATACCCGTGATAGCCATACCAATGACAATCTTGCGCGGCGTGGAGATGGCTTTGCCTTTCCTTGCCAGAGCTGCAAAGATAGCCATGATGATGGGCGTGAGCACGATTACGAAGAACGGATTCACAGCCTGCCAGATCTCGGGTGCAATCTTGTCGGTGATGACATAGTCACGCGCGAATACCGACAGCGACTGACCGTTCTGGTGGAATGACAACCAGAAGAATACACAAACGCCCAGCACAGCGAACAACGCTGCCATGCGCTGCTTGATCTCCTTGGCCATGGCACGCTTCTCCTCGGCGGTGTACTGCTCGACTGCAGCAGCCTCCTTCTTGGCGGGAGTCGGGAAGATTTTCTTAAAGGCAATGAAGATGATCAGCGAGATGAACATGGCGACAACCGAAGCGATAAAGCTGTAGTGTACACCAGTGTTAAACACCTCAAGGTAGCTGTTGCAAGCGGCATCCATGTTGCTCATGTCAAGGCCACCTTGATTAACCTTCTCCATCAGAGTGGTGAGGTTGGTCATCTGATCGCTAGCCATGTTGGCACCTTCTTTCAGGTACTGATGGCACAATGCGGGCAGACCTGCATCATAGACCATGCCCTTGACGCCGAGCCACCACTGGCGCAGCAACGGGGCAACGAACGGGGCAATCAGACCACCAATGTTGATGAATACGTAGAAAATCTGGAAACCCGAGTCGCGGCGCTCTTTGATGGCCTTGATCTCCTCTTCGCTCTTGCCAGCGGCAACAGCGTCGGCCTCCATGTTGTCATACATCTGACCCACGATAGCCTGCAGGTTGCCCTTGAACAGACCGTTACCGAAGGCGATCAGGAACAGTGCCACACAGGTGAACACGAGCAGCCACATGTGGTTGCCGGCTGAGTGGACAACGGGGATTGCCAACAGCACATAGCCAATAGCCATGATCACAAGACCCCACTGGATGGTACCCTTGTAATTCTGGGTGCGGTCGGCAATGAAACCGCCGACAAGACTCAATACATAAATACCGGCATAGAAGACGCTGTAGCCGAAGCGTTCGCCCATGTTACTCAAGGCGGCAGGGATTAGACCCTTAGGATGGTTTTTAAACATAATTCGTTAGGTTTTTGATTGGTTAATTATTAATAATGTGTTATTGTTCTCGTTTTAGCAGCCACCGTGCTCGCGTGCCTGGAAGGCGATGGCATAAGCCCTGATCTGCTTGATCATCGCCAGCAGGCCGTTGCTGCGGGTGGGGGAGAGGTGGTCGCGCAGTCCGATACGCTCGATGAAGTAAAGGTCGGTATCGAGCACCTCCTGGGGAGTGGCCCCGTCGAGCACACGCACGAGCATCGAGATGATGCCCTTGACGATGATGGCGTCGCTGTCGGCCTGCAGCTGCATCTTGCCGTCGATGCAGTCGGCCTGCAGCCACACACGGCTCTGGCAGCCGTCAATCAGGTTGTCGGCCGTCTTGTACTGCTCGTCCAGTGCTGGCATGGCGTTACCCATGTCGATGATGACCTGATAACGGTCCATCCAGTCGTCCAGACCCTCAAATTCCTCTATGATTTCGTCTTGTCTTTCGTTTACTGTTGACATTGAAAAAAGGTGATGTTATTGGTTTAACCTCCAAAGGTAGACTATTTTTTTGACATAGCGTGCGCTTGGCGGCTAAAAAAGTCAGATTAGAAGGTCAGCCCCACGCCTGCCATCACGCCGATGCGCTGTGCTCCCATGCCGTAGAGCAGGTCGTAACGGCGGTTCAGCAGGTTGTGGGCTTCAAGCCACAGGTTGATGCTGCTGTTGAGGCGGTAGTTTGCCCCGGCGTGCAGGTTGATGACGTCGTCCATGTCGATGAACTCATAGGCTGCGGTCCTCAACTTGCTGTTATCAAAATCAAATTCCTGGTGTCCCATCAGCGCCATGCGGCCGCCGCGATACTCGAGGCCCACGTTCACGCTCAGGGGGCGCCACGGGGTGACCTTGAGGTCGATGTTGGCGACGGTGGAGGGGCGGTCGACGCCCATCTTGTAGCCGTTGTAGCGGGTGTCGCTGGCAAACAGTTCCTTGTCGTGGGGCGCATACTTGACAGCCGCCGTAGCCTCGACGAGCGAGCGGTACTTGTAGTTGAGCACGACATTGATGTAGTAGCCGCGGCTGTCGATGACGTTGTAGTCGCTCATGAAGCCGGAGTAGAGACCCAGATAGGAGTCGCGGTCGATGAGTCGGCTGGTGGCGTCATAGTTGAGTGTTTTGGCGGGCACATAGCCGTTGTAATCGGGATAGTTGTAGATGATGCCCGGCTCACCCTTGACGATGGCGTAGCCCAGTGACACCTTGGCGCTCATGCCCTGGAACGGGCCCACCTTGATACCCGCCTCGGCGTCAACCGGGGTGTAAACGCTGCCGTAGAGCAGCAAGGGGTTGTCGTAGCGGTAGTTGGCAAAGTGCTTACCCTGGCGGTAGCCCAGCACCTTGCCGCCCAGAGCGTTGGCAAACAGCGAGAAGCCGTCGACCAATGCCAGGCTGGCGCGGATGTTAGGCGACAGGCGGAAAGCCGCTCCGTCGCTGAAGCTGATGTGGGCATTGAGGCCCAACTGCAGCTTGAACATGTCGCCGCGGATGGTGTAGGTGGGCGACAGGGTGATCATCCCGCACTCGTCGAACAGGTCATATCTCGACTCCAGGGACGACTTGACGCCGCGGCGCAGATACTCGCCCTTGATGCCCAGGGCGGCCGTGGTCAACTCGGTGAGGTCATAGCTGCCTCCCAGGTTGATGATGCCCCAGTTATCGTGCACACCATGCTTGTACAGGTTGTTGAAGGGCTTGTCATGGCTCGCGTGGCCATACTGGAGGCCGATGCTGTAATCCAGCGGATTGTCGCGCAACATGAACTGGCTCTTCCAGCCGGCATTCAGGTTGATGTTGAAGAAGGTCTGCTTCTCGTCGTTCCATTTGTAGGGGGAATAAATCTGTTCCACCTGTTGCTCGTCGACAGCGAGTACGGCAGTGTAAGTGTTCCAGCCGCCATAATAGTTGTAGTTATTGACGTGGGACAACAGGCCCAGCGAGAGCGTGCCGTTGCCTAGGGCGCGGTTATAGTCCACGCCGATGGTATTGTCGTTCACCTTCTGCTTATTGCGGTTCTCGTCGAGGGTGACGACCTTGCTGGAGTTCTTGCTGTTCCAGGTGCTGTTGTGGTTGAACCACAGGCCCAGGTTCTCCCTCTCGGTGTCCATGATGCGGTAACCGAAGTCCACCCTGAAGTTGGCTTGTGTGCCGCCGCCGATGTCGAGGTAGCCTCGCTTGTCGCTGAAGTTATGCGCTGTGCGGTATCCGTAGGGGAGCAACGTCGGGATGCTTGCAGGCACCTCGATGGGCGTGGTCAGGTCGCTGTAGCCCAATGCGTTTTTGGTTCCCGTGGTGGTTGGCTTTTTCACCTTGGGCAGCTCGTTCTTCTTCACGGCCTTTTTCTCGATGGGCGCAACGTCCTTCTCGAGGGTGATTTCCTTGGTCAGCTTGGTGTTGTCCTGAGCGTAAGCCCCGTTGAGGGCAAACGCCGCCAGCAACATGGCGATATATATCTTCTTGTTCATCTTCATAATAATAACGTGTGATGATAGGGTGGTTGTTTATTTTTTGGTCTTTTTCTTGCTGTTGTCGCTGCTGGAGTTGCCCGTCGAGGAGGCGTTGCCGCCTTTCCACTTGTTCAGGCGGCTCTCGATGCCGTTAAAGATTTCCTTCTCCTTGCCGGGATAGTTGCTCTTGAGGCTCTGCAGGTACTCGCGGGCCTGGGTGACGTTGCCCTGCTTGTAATAGACATCGGCCAGGGTGAGGAAGCTCTTGGCCAGCCAGTAGGTGTGGGGCGTGCCGGCGTCGATCAGCTCGTTGACGGTCTGCTCGGCTCCCTTGTAGTTGCCCATCTCATACTGCATGCGCGACAGCTCATAGGATGCCTGGGCGCCATACTCGCTGCTCGGGTCGCGTGCCAGCGTGCGGAAGGCGGCTTCGGCCTCCTGGGTGTTGCCCACCTGGGCCAGCGACAGGGCGCGGTCGAGGGTGACTTCCTTCTCCTCGTTGGCGGTGAGGCCGCCACGTTCGAGCAGGGTGCCCGTGATGAGGCGCACCTCGTTCCAGTTGCCCATCTGCTTGGCTACGCGCATCGCGCCCAGCTGTGCCAGGGTGCGGTTGTCCTCGCTGGAGGCGCGCTCGGCAAGGTCTTTGTAGCTTTGCAGGGCCTCGTCGAGTTTGCCCTGGCGAGAGAGGATGTCGCTGCGCATGGCGTAGGCATCCTGGGCATAGGAGGCGTCGCCTCCGCCCTGCAGGGCTTGGTCGATTTCCTTCATCGCATCGTCATATTTGCCCTTGCTGTAGTGGTAGCGGGCAATGTAGTAATGGGCCTTGGCGACATAGGCGCCGGCGGGATAGTCCTTGAGGTATTGTTGCATCTTGTCGATGCTGGGACGCGTGTCGATGGCGGCTTTCTCGGCGGCCTCAAAGGTGAGGCGCTCAACCTCGTTCACGTCGATTTGGGGCGCGTTGGGGACACTGTTCAGGAACTTGCTGAACTCGGCCAGTTGACCGCGGTCGGCATAGATGAGCTTCATGTCCTCGGCAGCAGCCTGGGCCTCGTCGCTGGTGGGATACTGCTTGATGACCTTCTTGTAGGCCTCGAGGGCGGCATCCTCCTTGCCCATCGACTTGTTGACGAGGGCGGTCTGCAGCAGACCCTTGCGGGCTTCTACGCTGCGGGGATAGTTCTTGAGCAGCGCGGCATAGGTGTTCAGGGCCTCGTCGTTCTTGCCCAGCAGGGCTTGGGCATTGCCCTTCTCAAGCATCGCCTGCGGAGCGAGGTCGCTCTTGGGATAGGCGGCGATGAGGGCGTCCATCTGCTTGATCTCTTCGGCATACTGGTGGTTCAAGCCCATCATGATGCCCTTCTGGTACATCGAGTAGTCGCCGCTGCTGTTCTTGTCGAGGCGCATGGCCTGGTCGTAGGAGGCCTGGGCGCCGCTGAAGTCGCGAGCGTAGTATTGCGCGTCGCCGATGCGGTTGTAGGCGTCGGCGGTGAGGTCGTTGCTCAGCTGTTTGCTGGCGATGGCGTTCTGGAAAGCGGTCTTGGCCTCGGCATAGCGCTTCTGGCCGTAGAGACTGTAACCCAGGTTGTATTGCGCCAGACCGTAGTTCTCGTCACTTTTGTTGATGGCCTTGACATATTCCTGCTGGTGCTTGGCGGCCTCCGAGTAGTTGCCCTCGCGGTATTCGGCCTCGGCGAGCCACAGGCGGCTCTCGTTCAAGGCGGTCTTGTCATAATTGCCCACGGCGATGGCCTGCTTGAAGTATTCGTCGGCCTCCTTGTTGCGGTTGTTGGCCAGCGCTTGCACACCCATGTTATAGAGGATGTTCTGCTTGGCCTTGAGGACCTTGGCACCGGGCTTCTTGATGCGGTTGATGCTCGTCAGGGCGCGCTGGTAGTCGGTCGTGTTCATGTAGGCCTCGACCAGGTACTCCTCGACGTTGTCTTTATAACGCGAGTTGGGGTACTCGTTGAGGAAGTCCTCGAACAGGTCCACGCTCTTGTCAAACGGGGTGCGGGCACCCTTGCTCACGCCGACGGCATAGTTATAATAGGCCGTTTCCTTCACGTTGCGGTCATAGTCCATCATGGCTGCCTGCTGGAAGGCCATGTTGGCGGCATTCAGGTCGTTCAGCTGGCGCTTGGCCTGACCCAGGTACAGATAGGCGCTCTGGGCCAGCGCGTCGCTGCCGTCGGTCACGTGCAGCATGTTGTTGACCACGGCATCGTAGTTCTTGTCGCGGTAGTCGAGCACGCCCATGGTGTAGGCCGCCGTGCGGTAAGGCTCGCCCTCGGGGTTGTCGAGGTAGCGGCGCAGGTAAATGCGTGCGTCGCGCTCATTGCCCAGGTGGTAGTAGCTCTCGCCCACCAGGCGGTTTAACTCGGCATCAAAGTAGTCGTTGCCGTGCTGCTCGAGCAGCGCCTTGCCCTGGTTGATGACGTCGTTGTAATGTTGCTTGTGGTACTCGATCTGGGTGAGGTAGTATTGCGACTGGTAGCCCAGCTCGGTGCCCTCGGGAATGCGCTCAAACTTGGCGCGAGCCTCGTCATAGTCGCCGCGTGCATAGTCCAGATAGGCCTTGTAGAACTCGCTGGCCCCGCCGTAGCGTGACGTGCGGTCAAGCTCGTGGTAGAGTCTCTCGGCCTCGTGGTAATTGCCCAGGCGCAGGTTGCAGTAGGCTCGCCTGTATTCCAAGTCCTCGTCGCTGTTCAGGTCCAGCGAGCGGTTACGCACCAGCGAGTAGCTGAGCAGCGCGCTCTCCCACTGTCCGCGGTAGAAGTAGTAGTTACCCACCTTCATCTGCGCCTCCACTGCCAGCGGCGATGCCGGGTAGCGGTCGATGAAATCCTCGAGCAGGTCAAGGCTCGATTCCTCGCCGCGCTCAAAGTGGCTCAGCGCGATGTAATAGTCGGCTTGCTCGCGCAGCGACGCGTCGGCGGGCAACCGCTTGATGTGCTCGAGCTGGTCGATGGCGCCCACATAGTTGTGTGATTCATACATCAGCCTGCCGCGCTCGAGATAGCCAGCGGCCTCGCTGTTCATTACGCCAGGCTGTGCCACGGCGACAATGGGCGCCGCAGCGAGCACTGATAATAAGACTCTTTTTACCTTCTTCATATGGTGATATTTAGTTATTTTCTTGAAAATTAGCGGCCAATAGATGACATGCCGCGCCGTTCACATTAATAATAACCGCAAATTTAACAATAAATTGCCAAACACCGCTAACACATCTTCTAAAATATTGCTAAAAATCGCCTACAAATGTTGTAAATGTGCCCTGTGGCCGCCTCCAGAGGGTCGCGTGGCGCCTCAAACGGGCCGTCCCATTCACGTGATTGTCATACCCGTCAAGACCAAGGAAAACACAAAAAATCAAGAATTTTGGATAGTTTTTTTGGTATAATGCAAAAAATAACTACCTTTGCGTGTTTTTTTGGCTCAAGGCCCTAAAATTGAAAAAAATAAAGTAATAAAAATATTTGTAAATGGCTACATTAGAGAAAATTAGGAAACGTAAAGTTTGGCTTGCCGCTGTGATCGGTCTTGCTTTGTTCGCCTTCATTGCCGAGGCGGCTTTTGAAGTACTCGGTCGTTTTGGTGGCGAAACCGACGCCGCTAAAGTCGGCAGCGAGAAAATTGACATTATTTCTTTCCAGAAGCGTGTGGAACAGGAAGCCGCTTTGGATCAGCAGAGCAATCAGCCTTCGCAGCTGGACGCCGCAACGCGTCAGCAGCAGGTGCTGGAAGACATGATCAACGAGTTGCTCGTTCAACAGGAGCTCGACAAGTTGGGCGTTGACGTGAGCGATTGGGAGATCACCCAGCTGACCATCGGTAAATCGCCGGCTCCCGCAATCGTACAATTCGCCGAGCAGGCTGGTGCCAAGTCGCCCGCCGAGCTCTATGACTTCATCATGAACCCCGCCAAGCAGGGTGTTCAGGACTCACAGGTTGCTCAGCTCCGCATGCAGTGGGATCAGATTCAGACCGATCTCGTCAAGAAGTATAAATTCGCTAAGCTCCAGAACCTTTTGATGGGTTGTATGCAGGCCAATGACCTGGATCGCGCTCAGATGGCTCAGGAGTCTGCAGTCACCAACGTGGTTACCTTCGCCAAGAAGGACTACGCTTCGGTGGCCGACGACAAGTATAAAGTGACCGACGCCGAGCTCCAGGCCGAGTGGGAGAAGATGAAATCCCTGTTCAAGATTGACGAGCCCATGCGCGCCATCCACTACATCGCTGTGCCCATCGCACCCAGCCAGGATGACATCATCGCTGCCAACAAGGTGGCCGACGCTGCCTACATCGCCCTGCAGAAGGGTCGCGGTGTGGACTCTGTCCGCCTGTTGGGTACCGTAAAGGTTGACACCGCCATGCTCACCCAGAAGACGCTGCCCGCCAAGGTGCGTGACCGCTTCACCGGTGCCGAGGTCGGTGCTACCATGCGCGACACGACTACCACCAACAACAAGTACACCATGTACAAGCTCATCAACAAGCAGATGTCTATCGACTCGGTTCTGTTGAGCTATGTAGTCGTTCAGGGTGACGCCAAGATGCAGCAGTCCGTTATGGAGCAGCTCAACGGCGGCAAGACCCTCGACGAGCTCAAGAAGGCTTATCCCCAGAAGGTTGACGGCAAGCTCGACGACTGGCAGCGCCTGTTCGCTATCCCCGACTCGCTGAAGGCTAAGGTGAACAACGCAACTACCGGCGTTTACTTTGTCTACAACAGCAACGACCAGGGTGCAACCCTGCTCAAGGTGGGTGACAAGAAGGCTCCCCAGATGTTCTACACGTTGGCAACCGTGACCTATGAGGCCTATGCCAGCACCAAGACCAGCGAAAACCTGCGCGACCGTTTCCAGGAGTTCCTGAACAAGAACAAGACCGCTAAGGCCTTTACCGAGAACGCAGCCAAGGCCGGATACAACGCCGTTGAGTTCCTCGCCAGCTCCAGCAGCCCGCAACTGGGTAGCCAGTACTCGGGTATCAAGGATAGCCGCAAGGCCATCAAGTGGGCGTTTGACAACAAGAAGGGTGAAGTTTCGCCCATCTTCAGTGACAACAACGAGGTGATGGTAGCTGTCGCTATCGACGATGCCTATGATGGCGAGTACCTGCCCTACACCTTCCCGCAGGGTAAGGAGATGCTCACCAAGCGCATCATCAACAGCAAGAAGGGTGATGACCTGATGGCACAGTACAAGGGCAAGGCCAGCGACCTGAACGGTTATGCAGCCCTCATGGGTACTCAGATCGACACCGCCCGCGTGGTATTCTCTTCTAACGGTGATCCCAAGATGGGTGCTGAGCCCGGTATCATCGGTCGCATCGCTACTGCCAAGGTCGGCACCTTGCAGGGTCCCTGGAAGGGTGAGAACGCCGTATTCGTCTACCAGGTTGTGAACCAGGAGAAGGAAGAGCGTCAGCCCACCAAGGAAGAGCTTGACAACCGTTACGCTCAGACCCGCGGCTCGCAGATCTTCGGTAATCCGCGCGGCATTTATCAGATTCTTTCTAAGGCTACCAAGGTTAAGAAGAACCTCATCAAGTTCTATTAATCAGTACAGCTAACACCGAGAGAACCGATAGGTAACAGCAAGTCCCGCTGGCAGTGCGCCGGCGGGACTTGTCATATATGCATGAACGCGCAAACACACCTCCTGCAGACTTTCGGCCTGCATTTCCCGCATTTTTCCGGCTAATAATATTTTTTTTGATTTCTTGCGAGCCTAAGCGAGCAATCCCAATATTCTCTGCGACTTTGCGCCTGAGCGTGGGGTGAAACGGCTGAATAGTTACGAAAATGCCCCAAAAATTACATAAAATGTTAAATTGTACGGATTTGTTATGCTATTGTTGAAATTTTTTTATTTTTGCAAGTTGAAAAGTTTGCCTTTGAATACTATTTGTCATGCAACCTGTTTTTTTCGAGGCAGATGATGAGTGTATTAAAGTATTGGCTGATGCAAGGAGTAACGGGTTCCCCTGGTTGACGCCCCAAAAGTATTTATAAGAACCCACCAAAATTCGTAAAGCATGAAAAAACTACTACTAATGCTAATGGCTCTCGTCTTGTCCATCCCGATATGGGCGGGCGAGAAGACCGTGACGATTTCCCGCAACGAGGGAATCTACGATGACGGCACTGGAGTGTATTATTGCTCCAAGGGGGGCATCACGATGACTTTCTCCAGCGGCCTGAACAATGTCAACTATCTGGTAGAGCACCAGCAGGTGGTATTTGACATCTTCTCGACCAACTATGTCATCAAGAAGATCAAGTTCAACTGTCTGGACAACACGATGGAAGGCAATATGGATTGCTTCTATTGGGGTCCCTCGACCATCAGCGAACTTGGTGCCATGGCCACATATGTGCCAACAGGTTCATACACCTGGAGCGGCTATGTTGGCACATGGGTTGGTGGATCCACGCCATCCAAGTATGTCAAGTTTGTTACCAGAGGCAAACCCGTGCGTTTTGGTTCCGTCGAGATCACCTATGAAAAGGACTTAGGCGATATTTTTGATTTGGTGACCAGTATGAATGAGATTGCAGTGGGTCAGAAATATGTTATTGTTAGCCAGCGTGCTAGTAAAGCAATGAGTACCCAAACTGTCGATGGATTACCCGAAAACAATATTTCTAAGACCACATTGGGATCGACGACGGTATCTTTTGTTGACGACACAAAGCAAAAGGTAATTGTCAATGAAGATGTGATGATTCTCTCATTGGAGAGCAATCCCAGTATTGTAAGCAATACGATGAGACCGTATTTATTCAAATATGGCAATCAGTACTTGCGCCGTAACTCAGCTACATCAGGTAGTGACACGAGTGCCACTAATTATACTTATGGTCATAACCTGAGCTTGGCTTCTTATGAGACTGCTACTGACAAGATGTATTTTCCTTTCAATATTTCTTTAGGAACTAACTCCAATGCGATGATGAGTTTCATCCAGCGTGGAGCCACGCAGGAGTCAGAAAGTACATCTGGAACCTATGCAATTCGTTATCATAATGGAAGAGACTTCTTTAGGGTGTTGAATTGGAGCACTACTTATAACACCTATGCAGCCAATCAGCGTGTTTATCTGTATCGGCCCGCACAGAACTATGTAATCACCACTCAGTGCCTGCCCAATGACAATAGCGGTTACATTACCCTGGGCAATGGCGTCTTGGAATTGAATGGCCAGCAGACGTCACAGCAATATCAAAATGTGTCCTTCTTTGTTGGCCCGACTGAGGGTTGGGGTGTTGACACGGTGACAGTGACAGACCTTAATTCTAGAGCTGTAACCACCCTGCAACCGACGAATACCAGCGACTTCGGTAACGACTACAGTTTTGAGATGCCTGCCAATAACGTGCATATTACGGCTATTTTCCTGCAGCCGTTTAATATCGACACGATATGCAGCCCTGCTAATGGCGGCCAATTTAACTTCATCAATGGCTTTACCAACTTTAGCGGACAATATTACTCCAACAAGGGCAAGACGGTGAGCTTCAAGCCCACTGCTGCCGATGGTTACATCTTCAACTCGGTAACCATTACCGATAATGGCGTAACCACAACTTTGACGCCCGATGCCGATGGCGTTTACTCCTTCGAGATGCCGGGCAACGCCGTTACCTTGACGGCCAATTTTGAGGAAGCCAATGACCTGTATCTGCTGGGTACGGCCAACGGCAGGACCAATTGGATTCCTTCTGGTCCCAAGTTTACCTTTGACGGCACCAATAATAAGTACTACATTGATGTTTACTTCAAGGGTGGCAATGATGATCCTAATACCGATCCCGCCTACGGTTACTTCAGCCTGACCAAGAAGATTGATGAGGGCGGTGTATGGAATAACATCGCTGGTTTCCGCTTGGCTGCAGAGAACAATAATACTAGGGTGGAAGACGGATATACTGGTGTTCTCCTCTATGACGACCGCCCCAACAACGCCTTCAAGATTAAGCCCGGTGTTTACCGTATTGAGGTTAACTCCGAGATGACCGAGATGAGCATCATCGAGTATCCTCTCACGGTTACCTTCACTCCCGCCAGCGGCACCGTCGTTGATGCGGGTGATGTTGTACGCTTCACCAGCAACCTCAATGACCTGGTACATGGAATCAATAGCCAGGAGGTTCAAGCAACTTATAACTCCTATGACAACTGGGGCGTGACGACAAGTGACAATACCCACACGATCACCAATGTCGGTACCACGACGGTAACCGGCCAGTCCAAAATCGGTTATATCACCGCTACGGGCACTGCCGATTATGAGATCGTTGGTGACCTGTATCTGCTGGGTACTGCCAACGGACAGACGGCTTGGCACCCCTATGGTCCCAAGTTCACTTATGACGCCACGACTGAGACCTATAGCCTGGACGTTTATTTCACGGGCTTGAATGTTACTGCGGCTGATGAGGGTTATGGTTACTTCTCGCTGTCCTCGGTTATTTCTAATCCCAACAATCCTAACTGGAGCGACATTCCCAATTCGGCTCGTTATAATGCCCAGTACGATGATTTCCCCATCACTGGTTTGGCATATAACCAGTCGGTAACCAATAATCTCTATCAGACCAATCCCAACTATGCTTACAAGATTGATCCGGGTGTTTACACCATCACGGTAAATAAGGGCAAGACTGAGGTGACGGTAACCAAGCATGAACTCACGCTCTCCTTTAATCCTCCCAGCGGCACTACCGTGGCAGCGGGTGATCCTGTAAACATCTACAGCAACCTTGAGCAAGCAGTGCATGCTATCAATCCCGATGAGCCATTGCACGCGACGTTCACCTACGCTACCAGCACCGACGGCTCTCTGCCCACACCCGATACGGCGGGCAGCACTGTAAACATCACTGCCGTTGGCGCTACTACAACCGTGAATGCCCAGGCTGCGCTCGGTTACATCGTTGTGCCCGGCAATGCCGATTACATCGTTCCCGCACCTGCCGTTTACGGCATCACGACGATTGTCAATCCCGAGGGTGCAGGAACCATCACCGCTCCAGCTGATGCTACTGTTGGCACAACGGTGACCTTCACGGTTGGCACCAACGAGGGTTATCAGTTAGATCAAGTGCAAGTGACCTACGGTTCCAATCTGGCTATTTTGGACTATACCTACGATCCTGAGACCGGTGTATACAGCTTCGTCATGCCTAATGATGAAGTGAGGATTTATGCCGACTATACCCGCCAGTCTCATGGCATCACGACGGTAGTCAATCCCGAGGGCGCAGGAACCATCACCGTCGCCGCAGACGCTTTTGCTGGTGAGACGGTAAACTTCACTGTTACTACCGCCGAGGCTGGCTTTACGTTTGAATCGGTAACGGTGGTTGTTGACGGCACTGAGCAGACAGTAGCCCTGACCGACAATGGAGATGGATCCTACAGCTTTGTCATGCCTAATGAGGATGTGACGATAACGGCGAATTTTGCGTTGAAGGGAGAGATCTTCAGACTTGTTACCAAAAACAGCGAGATTGTAGAAGGCAAGACTTATATTTATGTCTCCCAGGCTCATGACCAGGTGATGGCTCATGCCAATGCTTATGAAGTATGTGGTAATGCCGATATCATTGAATGGGTAACTCCTGACAAGCAAAAAGTGAAAGTTGATGGCCGTGCTGCTTTCTTCAAGCCCTATTTATTGGTAGATTCGACATTATCATCACTTGAGCTCAAAGTAAGCTATCTTAAAACCCTTGATGGCTGCTACCTTGGGTTTGATGAAAGTTCACGACAGCTTAAAGCCTACCCAGCAATCTTGTCATATGGTGATAATTTTAGGACGCTAATGAATATCAACTTCCGTGATACACATGATATAACGGAACAAAATTATTATTATGTTTACGTAAGATTTAGGCGCAGTGCTCTTTCGATGTTTTTCAATGAGAGGTTCTATTTTCCTGCGATTACCCCTACTATGACTTACGATAATCATGTGAACCTTTACAAGCTGGCAGAGTCCTACAACATTTTCTCTGACTGCACTCCCACTGGTAGCGGACATCTTGATTACTCGGGTCAGGTAACGGGAACGACAGCTATTGACGGGGACACGGTCATTGTCACACCTGTTGCCGCTTTGGGATATGCGTTCGATGATGTCACTGGCATCACGGTCACCGTCAATGATACTGGCGAAACTGTGGAGGTAACTGCCAATGAAGACGGCACTTACACTTTTGTCATGCCGATAGGTGATGTGACCGTATCCGCTACATTTGTGACGGGTTATACCATTACCACAATCTGTGATCCGGATGCTGGCGGCCAGTTCGAGGGTCCCATCCGCGCTTCGGCTTATGAGGGCGAGAATGTTGCATTCTCTGTGATAACCAACGACAACTATATGTTGGAATCTGTCACGTTTGTATATGAGGATTCAGGAATTGAGGAACCGGGTAGTAATTATGCGGTATCTTATCCCGAAATTGATAACAGAGTATTCGGATTTGAGTTTGAGATGCCTGCCGAGAATGTAACGATTATAGCCCATTTTGTGCCTGCTCATCACGTTACCTGTGTCATGTTGCCTAGCGACGATGCTGGCGAGTTATATACTGGCAGAGAGAACGATTTCGGCTATTACGTAGATTCTTACTTTGCATACGAGGAAAATGTACTTGTCGATCTATACCGATACGAAGGATACGTATTGGATAGTGTGACGGTAACCCGTGATGACAATGGTCAAGCCGTGACCTTGTCAAATCCCTACTATGATGAAGAAAGTCTAGCTCACTTCTGGGATTTTGTCATGCCTGATGCCGATGTTACGGTAACGGCCTATTTATCGCTCTTCACTCCGCTGTCCTTCATTGAGCGTTCTGGTACTTTCATTAAGGATGGTGACGAAGTGACGGTGGCCGATGAACTGATCGGCACTTGGGTCGCTAAACAGTATCTGTGGGCTAAGGATCAAGCGCCCTATGTTTCCAACTTCTATCTGGAGAAGAGCGAGGAAGAGAACGTTCATGATTACCTCCGTGAGTTCTACAGGTTGCAGTATCGCGACTGGGACCAGAGCAACTGGGTAATGCTTGACTTCAGCACCATTCCTGAACTGGCAGGCTACACGCAGCAGCAACTCATGGATGTGATGAACGACTATGTGGATAACCAGATTGTGGCTGGCTCTATTAAGGGTACCTACAAGTGCGAGGAATCTGACGATGTGTTTAGAATTTATAATGATTTAGTCAAGGTTCGGCATATTATTGAGCTCTCAGAGCTGCCACAGTATGTGAAGGAACCCGCAACGATTGGTCCGAACAACACTTTGGGTTACCCGGGCTTCCAGAATGACCCGCAAGAGAAAGACGGTAAGTATTATGCTCAGCCGAAATCCAACTACGCCTACAACCATTATACTCCTGCCAACTTCCTATTGGAGAACACTGTTTCTGATGGTTTAGCAAGAGTGCATTTAGTTGATGGGTATGGCGAAATTGACAGGGGGTATAGAATGTTCTTCATGAGGCCTAAGGATCGAGAGGTGGTTCAGGTTTGGGCTGTATGGCTCGGAGAATTTGATTCCTACTTTGATGTTGTTAGTGATGAATTTAGACCCGCTGGCGATGAGGTATTTGAAGTCTATCGATTTAATCATGAAGCAGGCATTAACACGTTAGATATCCATGGCGCTTTCCGTGTCGGAAGTTGGGATTATAACATCAACGAAACCGACGGGGCGGGTAAGCCGATAGGTTATGGCAAGCCCCAAACTCCATTGCGCAAAGATTTCGACTATACGTTCCATGCCGCTGTTGAGTATTCTCCTGTTATAGAGGGTCCTGTTAGTGCACCGAGGCGTGTAAATGGCGAAGCCGAGACCAGCACCCCCGAGTACTATAACGTTTATCCGCTCGACATGACGTCGCCCGAAGAGACTTACACTGGTGTGAAGGAAGTTGTCTCGCGTGATGCTACCTTGATTGTGGATATCCGCTACTACAACATCATGGGTCAGGAGAGTATGACGCCCTTCGACGGCATCAACATTATGGTGATCCGTTACAAGGACGGCAGCTTCATCTCAAAGAAGGTTCTCAAGTAAATTTCGGCTTAGTCGCTGACTGAAAATGCGTCGCGCGTCCCTCAACCAGGGGCGCGCGACCTTTTTTAGGCCTTCTTCCAGCCGTCACAGGATATTATAGGATGTCCGGTAAAAAGCATCAGTAGAGAATCCGCACCATGTAGGGCCTCGCCTCGGCGTGGCCGCAATTCGTGCAATATGGCTTAATTGAATGCGGAAGCCAATTTGTTTAATACGCGTAATTCGTAGTTTATTTTATTCCCTTGGCGTGGCCGCAATTCGTGCAATATGGCTTAATTGAACGCGGATGCCAATTTGTTTAATATGCGTAATTCGTAGTTTATTTTACATTGCGGCTAAGGCGAGGCCCTACTAGATGCTGTGGGTTGTGAGGATACGGGGGGACGGTTTTCCTGTCCGAAAAATGCGGGCATTTTTCATCCAGGAAAACCGTCCCCGGTCGCTGGTGGGTGAATCGCTTTTTAGCGTTGAACCCTCGCCAGATTACATCATGCTCAAGACCAAACTGATGAGCAGGGTCACATCGGTGATGTTCACAATGCCGTCGCCGTTCATGTCGGCGTTAGTCTGGTTGATGCGGCCGAGGTCATCGGACAGCACGGCGCTGATGAGCAAGGTGACATCGGTGATGTTGACGATATGGTCGTCGTTGACATCGCCCATGAGCGGCTCCTGCTCGACAAGCTTGAAGAGCCATACGCGTGAGGTCTCGGCACCGGTGACGTTCCAGTTCATCACCTTGAAGTGGTCGCTTTCCTCGTCGTAACGCACAATCCAGTTGCCGTTGCTGCCGCTGGTCGAGTCCTTGAAGCGGATGAGGCAGTTGGATGCGTTACCGATATACATCCATGCACGGCTCTCGGCCACGATGGCACTGTTCATAAACACGTTGTAGTTGCCGGTGCGCATGTAGCGGTCGCCGTCGGTCAGGTAGGCCGCCGTTCGGGGGTTGCTCGAGACGGTGGTGTCGGCCAGCTGGGTCATCTTCAGGAAACAGGTCTCATCGTTTGCCCTGAGGCGCGTCTTGTCCTCGTCCTCCCAGCTGAGCACGTTGCCGGCCTCGAAGGTATCTCCTCCGTCCCAGAACTTCATCACCTTGTCGTGGGTGCGGCTAGCGAGCACATAGATGCCGTCGGCAGTGATGTCGGCTCGGCTTTCCACCAGTTCAAACAAGTTGCCGGTCGAGCGCGAGAAGTTGACAATGACATCGACGTCGCTTGCCGGCATGACAAAGGTGAACGTGCCGTCGCCGCCGTCGGTAACCGTCGGCACGGGAGCATAGGGATCCCTTAATTGCAGGGTGATGCCGTCAACCTGCCAGCCCACGTTGGGCGAGGCGGTGACGGTAATGGTCTTGCCTGCCATGCTGCCCTCATCGAGGAGCAGGTCAAAGGTGCCGCCGGCATCGGTGTTGGCTAGAGCGTTGACGATGTAGCTCGGGATTTGCTCAAACGTTGCCGTGACGGTGACGGGAGCCTCGGGCATGACAAAGCTGTAGAGACCCTGTTCGGCATCATAGTCCGTGGCCACATCGTCACCGCTGGCGGTGGTGACGTTCACGTCGCTCACGGTATAGCCGACGGCGGGCTGAACGGTGAAGGTCACGGTGTCGCCAGCCAGAGCCCTGCCGCTCGCCACACCTGAGGTAAAGCTGATGGCGCCGCCGTTAGTCGGCACGACGTTTGTGGAGACGCCGTAACGCGCGTCGGGGGTGTCGGTCAAGTTCAGCTGGTACCATTTGGTGCCGGTGGATACCGACCCGCCATCGCTGTAGTAGTACAGGAAGCAGAAGTACTTCCAGCCGTCGATGAGGTCATGGTCAAAGTCGAACTGCAGGCTACCGCTCTCGCCAGGTGCGAGGTAGAGCGGTTGGGTCTGCACGAGGAGCTCTGTTCCCACGTTGGTATCGTCATTGTTGATGCGGTAGAGACGCACCGAGAAGTCCTCGTCATAGGCCGTTGTGCCCGTGTTGGTCACATCAACGATGATGCTGTAGCAGTCGGCGGTGATGATGCGGTTTTCCTCATCGGTGATGCCCAGGATGCGGTAGCTCACGTCAAGGCTGGCGCTGGGCATGGTGTTGATGGTCACTCGCTTGGTATAGAACGGCGAATTGCCGCTCTCGTTGAGCGAGAAGGTCAGCGTCTTGGTGCCTGCCGTGGCGGGGGTGAAGCGGTAAACGATATCACCCGTCTCGCCGGCGTTGATGCCTGCCAGACCCATCGCTTTGAACTCGGCATCGACAAACATGTAGATCATGTCGTTGGTCGACGTGCCGGCATTGGTCAGGTTCAGGGTCACGGTAACGGGTTTGCCGTGGTTGAGGGTACCCTCGGTCAGGCAGTCGTTGACCGTGTAGCGCGTCGTCGAACCGGCGGTGCCGTATCCCTTGATGGAACAGGAATAGACCCCGTTGATGGTCACCTCGATGTAGTTCACATCCGAGCCGATGCAGGGGCGATAGTCCTGGCTGGGATAAATTGAGTAGATGGGCTTGATGCGGAAGGTGCCGCTGGTGATGCCCGAGCCGAATGACAGCGCCCTCGACGAGACGGTGATGTAGCCGCCGCTGCCCACCTCGCCCGTGGAGTTGCGCATGAACAGCACCTCGAGGAGGTTGCCGCTCAGGTCATACAGTCCCCAGCCCTGGCTGAAGCGTGCCGAGGCGTTGGTGTTGTTGACAAACTTGCCCGATACGTTGACCGAGAAAGACGAGCTGGCCGAACTGCGTGTCGTGCTGCTCGTGTTGATGGTCAGCTCCTCGAACGAGAAGGCAGCCTCGCCATTCGTGCCATCGTCAGGCTCCAGGCCGATGGCGGCACCCTGGCCCAGGACATAGCCGTAGGCGCCTGCGGCACTGCCGATGCCCTCGTCGCTGGGATTGAGCAGGTTGAGCAGGAAGTAGCCGTTACTCTTGCCGGCCCAGCCCCAGTTGATGTGGAAGCGTCCCTCGCCGTCATAGCCGTCACACACAAAGGCGTGTCCCGCCGACTGCTTGTTGCCGCCATAGGCCACAGGGCGCCCCGCTGCCAACTCGGCATAGATGACGTCCTCCCAACCCTCGGTGCTGAAGTTCTCGCGGTACACATAGTGGGCCGAGTTCTTGTAGCCGAAGTAGGTCATCAGCTTCTCGGGGATGTTGCGCGTGAAAGAGCCTGTCGAGGTGAGGCCGAAGCTCGACTTCAGCGATGTGGTGCTGTAGCGCATCAGGGTGGCGACGGCCTGGGCCGAAGCGGTGGAGCTGTCGTTGGTGTAATAGGTGTCGTGCATCAGGTCCCAGTCAAAGTCCACCGGTTGCAGCGTCGGCATGGTCACCTCATAGGTGCGGCCTGGATAGGAGGTGTAGCCGGGGATGGTCTGCGTGGGACGTGCGGGATATTGCCAGTAGGCCATGACCTGGGCCATCGCTACGGCGACACAGCCCACATAGGCGTGGGCGTTGTCGCTGCCGTTGACGTGCGGGAGCTGCACGTTATAGGGCAAGCCCTGCCCCCAGCGCACGGGCAGCATCGGATCGATGGGCGCCCGCGAGGCTCTGCGCAACTCGGGTGCGGCACCTGCGGCAATCGCCTCGAGCTGGGCGGCATAGCTGTCGAGCCATTCCTGCATCACGGGCGGAACGTCGGCGGGGTCAAACGTGCCCGTGTCGCTGTAGCCCAGCACCGCCGGCACGCGGTCGTCGCCGGCCACGATGACGTAGCCCCGTCCGGCTTGCGGCGCGTTGAACACATAGTAGGCGGCCTGGCCGTTGCCCGCATTCAATCGGTTGGCCTTAGCGGCCATTTTAGGGCTTCCTGTGGCCATCGAATGTGTCGCCATGAAGTTGGAGGCGATTTCCCGGGCCTTATTCTCGTTGATTGTGCCGGCCCATGCCGTGGCCACAACGGCAAGGCAGGCCCAAAGCGTGATTGTACGGATTTTCATCATATTTTACATACTGTTTTTTGGTTAATAATTGGCATAATCGGCAAAGATAGTGAAAAATGGCCAAAAATACCATTTTTCACTACCTTGATTCGGGATTATTAGCTGTCTGGTGAAATAATCAATATAAGTTGTAATCCCCTGAGCAATGATGAATTGAGAAACTGTTGGCCCAAAACCCTGCGGGGCAAATGCGAATTACACGTATTCATCAAATTTTTGCGAATAGATTTTTATTTTTTCGTGGTGTAGGCGTTAATGAAATCTGCCCAGGCGGTGATAACCATCGCCTGGGCAGACTAGTGATGCGAAGTATTTGCTAGAATCTAATAGTGACCGATGCGGTCGCTATTGCTGATGAACTCACTACTCGGCGCTGTTGAGAATCGTGTTGATAATCATGGTGGCGTCGGTGATATTCAGGGTGCCGTTGTCGTCCATGTCGGCATTCTGCTCGTTGATGCCGCTCAGGTTGTCGGACAACAGGGCGCTGATGAGCAGCGTGACATCGGTGATGTTAACCAGTCCGTCGCCGTTGGCGTCGCCCTTGATGATCTCGGGCATTTCGGGGAAGACGACGGTGTAGGAGGAGGTACCCTTGAGTCTCACTTCGTTACCGTCACTGTAGTAGTAGGTCCAGATAAAGTATTTCCAGCCGTCGATAACGTTGTCCATGTCAAATTGCAGCGTCTTGGACTCTCCCGGGGCGAGGGTGAGGTGCTGGGTCTTGCCCTGTACCGCTGAACCATGGCCTTCGTAGGTCCACTTGCAGAGCTTCACGTAGAAGTCTTCGTCATAGGTCGTCGAGCCCTCGTTGGTGATGTTGACCTTGATGCTGAATTTGTTGTCGGTAATGATCCTGTTGGTGTTATCGGTGACATTGAGGATCGTGATTGTGGCACTCAGCGAGGCTGCCGGCATCGGGTTGACGGTGATCGTGCGGGTGGCGATGGGGTTGCTGCCGTCCTCAAAGAGCGAGAATGTGAGCGTGTGCTGGCCGGTGGTGCTGGGCTTGAAGCTGAAGGGGACATCTCCCGTCTCGCTGGGTTCCAAACCGATGTAGCTCGAAGCAACGAAGGTGCCGCCATCAAACATGTGCAACAGGTTATTGGAAGATTGACCGTTATTGGTCAGGTTCACGTTGACGTCGATGGGCCTGTTCTGGTGCATCGTGCCGCTAACGGTGATGCCGTTGACGGTGTAGTCGGCGACGCCGGCCGAGCCGTAACCCGTGAAGGTGCAGTTGTTGCCGCTGATGACCACCTCGATGTAGTTGCGGTTGGCACCGTTGCAGGGACGCCAGTCGGCGTTATACATCGGGCTGCAGATGGGCACGAGGCGGTAAGTGCCGTCGGCCAGACCACTACCGAAGGTCAATTCCTTGGATGCGGCGTTCATGTAGTAATTGGGCGGAACACCGTCGTAAGAGCCCTGCCAGAGATTCTCTAACATGACACCGTCCTTGTACAGGCCCCAGCCATAGGCCATCGCCAGGGTGTCGCCCGTGTAGTTATAGAAGCGGCCCGATACCGTTGCCGAGAAATTGCCGTTTGCCGACGTGCGGGTGGCGGTGTAATCGTCGAGGCTGGCATCCAGGATGGTGACGGCAAATTCAAAGTCGCCCTCGCCCGGCTCGACACCTGCGATGATGAGCTGGGAATAGACGTAGCCATAGGAGCCTGCAGCGCTGCCGGTTCCCTGGATGTCGGGATTGAGCACGTTGAGCAGGAAGTAACCGTTGCTGTTTCCGTTCCAGCCCCAGTTGAAGTGGAACATGCCATTGCCGTCATAACCGTCGCACACAAAGGCGTGACCGCTCGTGGCCTTGTGCCCGGAGTAGAGGACGGGGCGCCTGGCAGCGAGTTCGTTGTAGATGATATCGGCCCATTCCTGGGTGCTGTAGTTCTCGCGGCTGAGCATCTGAGCGGATGCTTTGTAGCCGAAGTAGTGGGACAGGGCCTTGGCGATATTAATGGTTTTTGCTCCCGATGCCGTTGCCTTGAAATCCATCTCGACCGATTGGGCGCAATATTTCGACAGGTGCGCAACCGCCAGTGCCGAAGCGCTGGTGGTGTCATCGGTCAGATAGGTGTCGTGCATCAAGTCCCAGCTAAATGTGGTGGGGGGCAGAGCGGGCATCTCCATGTGGTTGGTGCTGCTCACATAGGCGGGAATCGAGGTCGTATAGCCCTGCGGCCATTTCCAGTAATACATTACTTGAGCCATTGCGGTGGCTACGCAACCCACATAGGCGTGGTCGTAGTCGCTACCGGGCACATGAGGCAACAGCACGTTGTAGGGGGTGCCCTGGGTCCAGCAAGCGCTCAGCAACGGTGTGATGGGTGCATGGTTTGTCAGTTTGGGGGCGGCAGCGGCGCCTTGATCAAGCGCCTCGACCTGGAGGACATAACCGTCAAGCCATTCCTGCATCATGGGAGGAACGTCATTGGCATCAAAGGTGCCCGTGTCGCTGTAGCCCAGCACGGCAGGCACACGGTCGTCACCGGCCACGATAACGTAGCCCGATGCGCTGTTGAACACATAATAGGCAGCTTTGTCGGCGCTGCTGGAGTAGGCATTAGTCAACGGAGCCTTGCGGGCCATCTTCAGGCTTGTGGTGCCCATAGCCTTCTGGGCCATGAACTGCATGGCGATTTCCCTAGCTTGGTTCTCATCGATGGGACCGGCCCAAGCGCTGGACGCCATCGACAGACACGCCATAATGATTAAAATGCGAGAAATTTTCATAAAATAAACACTAGTAATGTATTACAATAAATGAATAAAAAAGAATTATTCTGCAAAGATACACAAAATAATTAAGGGTAACCGCGTTGGGGTGTCTAAAAGTCTATAAAAGGACTTCTTGAGCACTCGGCGGTTACCCTTGATTGGGGTTCACGGGCTGTTCCCGCGGTACAGTGATCATGCGGGTCGCGAGAGCAGCAGCATCACGCGGGCACGGTGCAGGCGCCATGCCGTGCCATAGATGCTGTCCTCGTCGCCATAGAGCGACATCAGCGTATAGTTGGCCAGAGCGGCGATCATGGTGTTCTTCAGGTCACGGCCCAGCGACAGCAGCGGGCGGTACCTGACGGCCAAGCCCAGCACGATATTCTGGCTATCGATGTTGAAGTTGATGTTCTGGCTCTCGATGTAGCCGCTCATGCGCGCTAACAGGTCGTCCAAGCCCTCGCGCACGCGGCGGTCCAGGATGGGTTCGTTGCTACTGTTCACGCCCCAAGCCGTGGCGTTGGCTGCGGGGTGCCAGGTCCCCTCGGTGTAAATGGCTTGCTGGATTTCATCCAGGTCGATAACGATATCAATGCGGTATTTCATGGCTGTAATTTTTTTTTAGTTTCTAGTCCCTAGTCCCTAGTCCTTAGTCCTCTAGATGCTCTAGATGCTCTAGATTATCTAGATTATCTAGATTGTCTAGATTTTCTAGATTTTCTAATTCCTAATTCCTAATTCCTAATTTTTTTATCCTCTCAGGGCTCTCACGCGGGCTTGGGTGCAGATTTTGGTCAGGGCGGTGCTCGGCGTGATGAAGAAGCGCGAGGCGCGGCAGTGCTCGAGCACATGGTCGATGGCGCTGTCCACGCTCATCCCTTGGCTCATCAGAGTGCGCACCCGATCGGTAAATTCATACCACATCTGGCGGCGCAGGCGACCTCTGGCCAGACCGATCTCCTGGGGAGTGCGATAAGAACGTGCCCCATGGCCTTTCTTGTCATCGGCATTCAGCAGGTGGCACACGCAGCGGTAAGCGCGTTCGTGCTCCACATGGTAATGAGGATGACCGTTGGCGATTGTGAATGCCGCGGCGGCGCGGCGTGCCTTACTCTCGGGCATACCCCCTTGCAGCATCGCGTCGAGGGTGGGGTGGTACAACGCCAGGAACTCTTGGTCCCGCTGGCGGCACAACTCCCGCTGATTGATTCTTGATTCTGTGTTGTTCATGGTGAAAATGTAATTAAAATGGTAAAACAATAATTTTGTGTTGCAAAATTACAACAAAATTGGTGTCTTGTCAAGAGGATTAACATTTTTTTGCGAATGAGTGCCCGAAATGTAACTATTCATTCGTTTGACCCCACGCTAAGGCGCAAAGCCGCTAAGCAAAGTCCGCGATTAAAGCAGAGAAGTGATGGTAATTACACTTGTGAGATCTTCTGGTTATGGTGGCAGCTGCGAGTGCGGTGCATCATTGGGACGGTTCTAACTGATAGCGCCGCTTCGCTTACCGCATCATTAGAACCGTCCCAGCTGATGGCACCCGTGCTCTCACTCGGTTTCTTGGTATATGGGCCATGGGAAGTCTATCGCGGCTTCAATTATGGCGGTGTTTTTTGCATTGTTGGGAAAGTTGTTATATCTTTGCGGTCATAGAAATCAAAAATAAGAGAAAAATGAAAAGACATGGCTTGATGATATTGCTGGCGTTGCTGGTGTCGGCAAGCGGACTGGCCCAGAGCGGGCACATCTATATCGAGAATTTTGAGATTATGCCTGACTCCACGGTGACCGTTCCCGTGATTTTGGCCAATACCGACTCGACGCGCGGCATCCAGTTCAACTTGACCTTGCCCGAGGGTCTGTCGATTGCGGATTATACTACGACACCCTATAGCAACAGCTTTAACATGTCAGTGTCCTGCCGTTCTTATGACTTTAAGGACTATTTTCTGGTCATGATGTATCCCATGAGACCCGTCTGTATCCCCCCGAGCACCGAGGAGGTGATCCTGTTCTCCTTCACGGCTGCGCCCAACTTTAAGGGCGGCGACCTCCTTGTCTGGAAATGCCGCGGTTCGACGATCGACAATCACATGATAAGGATGGATGGCGACACGACTGCCGTGAGCGTCCCTGCCAGTTCGCTCATCGGTGTCCCTGTTGATCAAAAGCCCCTCGAGGACCAGTACTTCAACCTGAACGGAGTGCCGATGGCCTCGCCCGACTCCTCGTCAATCGCTATCCGCCTCACCACATGGTCTGACGGCAGGCAGACGGCGATGAAGATGCACACGGCTCATTAAACCTCGTGCCACGTTGCTGGTCTAAAGGGGGAATGATATTAATTTAGACGTGCAATGAAAAGAATATTTACTATAGTATTGCTGCTGGTCGCCATCGTGCTGCCGCAGCAGGGATGGGGAAGGGACTTCGGCAACGAGAAACTCAATTATGAGATTGTCTATCACTGGGGCGTGATCTGGAAACACGCGGCCGACGCCACGTTGAGCCTGCGCAAGACCAATGACGGCTATTTCTCCCAACTCACCGGCAAGACCCGCTCGTGGGCCGACAAGGTCTATCCCGTGCGCGACACGCTCAAGTGCACCATGGACGCTAATTACAAGCCCCTGCACTACGAGAAACTCACCCACGAGAAGGATTACTATGCCCGCGATGTGATCAAATTCTCCTATAACTACAGCCACACCAAGGCCCACTGCACCCGTTACCGCAAGAGCGGCACGACCAGCATCGACTTGAGCGCCAAGGCCCAGGCCTATGACATGGTGAGCGTGTTCTACATGCTGCGCAACCTGGACTACACCGAGTTGAGCCGCAACAAGAATTACACGACCGTCATCTTCTCGGGCAAGGAGAAGGAATATCTCACGATTAGTTACAAGGGTATTGAGACCATCAAGATGCGTGACGGCTCCAAGCGCAAGGCCTACCATATCGACTTCAGGTTCACCCAGGAGGGAGGCAAGAAATCCAGCGACAACATCACCGCCTGGATGTCGACCGACGACAACCGCATCCCCCTGCTGCTCGTGGGCAAACTCCCCGTCGGCGAAATCAAGTGCTACTACACCGGCAAGTAACGTGATGGACAATCATTAACAGACATCGAGATTTGACTATGAAAAAATTGATTTGGACATACCTTGCCGCCGTGCTCCTGATTGCGGGGGCATGGAGCGACGTTCAAGCGCAGAATAAGCCACTGAAGAGTTACCCCGAGGACCTGTTGGCGGTTGAATACCCGTATTACACGACAGTGAAGTTCAAGGGCAAGGCACCTGGTATCTGTGACTTTATCACGGCAAACATCAACGATGATGGCATGCCCATGGACACTGGGGATGTTATTGATGCATGGAACCATTTTCTGCGCGGTGAACCCCAAGAGAAGGGCTCTGAGCTCATCGTCGATAAAAAGAACGGATATGTGAGCCATGTGTCCGACTACACTATTGAATATGATGACGGAGTCCTCTACTGCAAAAGCCTCTATGAGATGTGCTTCTGGAATTGTGCCGACGGCAAACACAAACTGTTTGCCATGTCTGACAATTCAATGGTGAATGGCCGTTTTAAGGAGGGACAGACCACTGGCATATATTTCTACCTCTATGATAATGCCCGGCACATCATGTGGCGGGTCGTTGATTATCTTCTCGGCGCTGAAGTGGATTCCGGAACCGAAGAAGGATATGAATACAATGCCGAAACCAAATTGCATTACGTCAAGGACCGTGAAACCGGCGAGCCGCTGGCTTTGAATGAGGAAGAATTCTATAAATGGCTTGACGAGAAACCTGTCGTGGTCTACAGGCTGCCCAGAGAAGGCAAAGACATCATTGTCGAAATCCAGCGCGCCAACCGAACCGACACGGTCAGGCTGGAGTGGGACGGCATGATGTTCAACAGGAAATAAAACTTACGTTTTCGATAAAGGGGTGTTGCAAAACTAATGTCTCTGTTAATGATCGCGCTACGCGCGAGAAATCATAAAAATATTAATGAAATTGTAATAAATATTATTTTTTGATTTCTCGGCCGCTAGGCCGATTAAAACTACGTCAAGTGGAGTTTTGCAACAGCCTCAAAATTGGGGGCTTTAATGCCCTAAAATTTTATGCGTCTGGGTCGTGCCGTCACTCAGGTGCATGACGCTGATGTAGATGCCGCCAGCGGTGCCCTCCCTGTCCACGCTCATGCCCGTCAAGGTGTAGTAGGCGGTGGCATTGACGGGAACGGCTTCGGCCGAAGGCTCGTCTAGCGCATCTGCATCCCAGTCAATATCCTCAAGCTCGGGCATCTCACTGGGTCTGAGTGAATTGCAGGTCATCATATAAACGCCCATGTTTCCGTATTTCAGATAGTTGGCCTTGGTGTCCACGGTCCACATGGCCACGTTGAGCCCCATATTGTGGAACTTCTTCACGGTGTTGGCATCAAAGTTTCCGATGGAGATGCTGGGGTTGAGGCCGTACTCCTGGCACCACTCCTCGTTGCCCTGCCAGTTGTCGTTGCACAGCCATTGGCGCGTGAACTGGGGATAATGGGTGGCGATATATTCCTGTGACTTTTTCATCGACGTGAGAAAGATGGCCTTGTCGGTCAATCCCTGGTCGATGACCAGATGGGCCAAGCCGTCGAAGTTGCTCATGTCATTGTTGTTGATGCCGGTGGTCCACTTGAGTTCAATAACGGGAATCACGTCCTTCTCGACGCAGACCTCCAGATACTCGGCCACGGTGCAGATGTGTCCCGTATAGGTCACGCCGTTGCGCGTTTGGGTGTATTCCTCGGCCTGCAGTTCGGCCAGCGTGGCATTAGCCACGGTGAGGTTGCCGCCTAGGCGGTTGGTCGTCTCGTCGTGGCTGATGACGTAGAAGCCGTCCTTGGTCACACGCACGTCGCATTCCAGCCCGTCATAGCCATACACGTCAACGCCGTTGCGGTAAGCCTCAACGGTGTTCTCGACGCCGATGTTGCAGCCCCGATGGCCGATAAACAGCGGCTTCCACGCCCAGGCGTCGGCAGCCAGAGCCAGTAAAATCAATAAGGTGAAAAGTCGTCTCATCATTGTTGTCGTTTGTTTGTCATCGGCAAATATACTATTTTTCTGGCAACTATTCCAAATTTCATTAATTGTGGAACAATTTGGAATACTCGTTTTTAGGAAAAGAAATTTCATGTACCTTTGCACCGTAAAACTGACCTAAGGGATATCGAAACAATGCGAAACATCGTCTTTATAGCACTCTGCGCGATTGCCATGGCCTCGTCGGCCCAGGTGGTGACGCTCGACTCGTGCCGCCACATGGCCTTGCGCAATAACAAGGAGATTCAACAGGCTTCAATGGGTATTGAAAAAGCCTCCTACCAGCGTAAGGAGGCGGCAGCGGCCTATCTGCCGCAGTTTGACCTCACGGCGGGCTACATCTACAATTCCCGCAAGGTGTCGCTCATCAAGGAGGACCAGCTGCTGCCCACCAAGTCGTTCAACCCCCAGACGGGCCAATATGACTTCAACCTGCTGATAGACCCCTCGACGGGTTACCCCATTCAGGTCGACGGCCAGTATGTGCCCACGACCGTGGCCCTGCTGCCCAAGAGCGGTATGACCTACAACATCCATAACCTGATGGGCGGTGCGTTGACGGTGACCCAGCCCATCTATATGGGAGGCAAGATCACGGCGATGAACCAGATTACCGATCTGGCTGAGCAGCTGGCCCGGGAAATGCGCGAGAGCAAGGTCGAGGACGTCATCTACAATGTTGACGCGGCCTACTGGCAGGTGGTTTCGTTGTGTGCCAAGCAGAAACTTGCCCGCAGCTACGTCAACCTGGTGCAGTCGCTCGACAACGATGTGAAAGCGATGGTCAACGAGGGCCTCGCAACCCGTTCCAACCAGTTGGCTGTTGACGTGAAACTCAACGAGGCCAATGTCGACATGACCAAGGTGGACAACGGCGTGACGCTTTCACGCATGTTGCTGTCGCAACTGTGCGGCCTGCCCGTGAACGTCTTCATGACGCTCGCCGACGAGGGCCGTGACGAGTTGAACCTTTCGCTCGCCCCGTCCAACTTTAATTTGGATGAGGTCTATGACAAGCGCCATGACGTCCGTTCGCTGGAATTGGCCACAAAGATTTATGACCAGCAGGTCAAGGTGGCCCGTAGCGAGATGATGCCCAAGTTGGCCGCAGTCGCTGCCCTGCATGCCACCAATCCCAACAGCTATAACGGCTTTGAAAACAGGTTTGGTGCAGCCTTCAGTGTGGGGGCGACGCTCAGGGTCCCCCTGTGGCATTGGGGTGGCTTGAGCAACAAGGTCAAGGCCGCTCAGGTCGATGCCAGGGTAAAACGCCTCGAACTTGAGGACGCGAAGGAGAAAATCGCCTTGCAGATCAGCCAGGCCGCTTTCAGTTACCAGGAGTCTTACAAGACCTATGAGGCGACAAAGGCTAATCTGGCGCAAGCCGACGAGAACCTGCGCATCGCCAACATCGCCTTCAAGGAGGGCATGGGCACCTTGGATGAAGTGCTCGGGGCACAGACCGCCTGGCTAAAAGCCAACAGCGAGAAAATCGATGCCGAGATCAACGTCCAGATGTGCTACGAGTACCTCAACAAGGTCATGGGCACCATGAGCTATTAGGCTTTTAAAGTTTAAAGGTTAAGGGTTAAAGTTTAAGGGTTAAAGTTTAAAGTTTAAGGGTTAACTGCTAACTGCTAAAGGCTAAAGGCTAACGGCTAGAATAAAAAAAGTAAAACTAAAGACTAAATAAAATGGAAAAAGAAGAACAGAGAACCGTCGTCCGCAAGAAGGACAAAGCGCTGTTGGCGGCGTTGGCCGTGTTCGCCCTGGTGATGGCGGGCATCGCTATCGTCGGCATCCTGCTCATCCATCCTGCCGACACCACGACACAAGGGCAAGCCGACTGTGACGCCGTTCGCGTCAGCGGCAAGTTGCCGGGACGAATCGTGCAATTCTACGTGCACGAGGGTGATACAGTGCACAAGGGTGACAAGCTGGTGAGCATCTATTCCAGCACGGTCGATGCCAAGTACTATCAGGCACAGCAGGCTGCTACCGCTGCCGCTTCCCAGAGCCAGAAGGCCGAGCGTGGCACCCGCGAGGAGCTGAAACAGAGTGCCTATAACGTCTGGCAGCAGGCCATCGCGGCTCAGACCATCGCCGAGAAGACCTACCAGCGTCTTGAGAACCTCTTCAAACAGGGCGTCGCCACCCAGCAGAAGCGTGACGAGGCCAAGGCCGCCTATGATGCTGCAACGGCACAGGTCAAGGCCGCTAAGGCGCAATATGACATGGCCGTGAGGGGTGCGCAACAGGAGGACAAAAACGCTGCCCGCAGCATGGCCAATGCAGCGCGTGGAACGGTCAGGGAGGTCGAGAGCCTGCTCGAGGACCAAGTGCTGTTGGCTCCGTGTGACGGCGAGGTGAGCGAGATTTATCCCCAGGAGGGCGAACTCGTGGCGATGGGAACTCCCATCATGTCGATTGCCAAGTTGGACCAAATGTGGGTGAGCTTCAGCGTGCGCGAGGAAATGCTCAACGACCTGCCCATGGGCAAGGAAGTGAATGTGCGCATTCCCGCATTGAACAACCTGAAGACCAAGATGTCGGTCTATTACATTCACGACATGGGCAGCTATGCCGTTTGGCAGGCAGCCAAGGCCCAGGGCCAGTATGACAGCAAGACCTTTGAGGTGAAGATGCGTCCCGTGAGCAAGGTGCCTAACCTGCGCCCCGGTATGTCGGTCATTCTGGAGAAATAGACATTAGACGTTAGACATTAGACATTAGCGAGTGGACAACTAGGGACTAGGGACTAAGGACTAGAAACTAAAAACAAAATCATGATCAGGAAATACATAGGCAATTCATTCAAGCGCGGGTGCATCCAGCTCGTGCGCCGACCCATGTACTTCCTGTTGATTGCCATCATGCCGCTGCTGTGTTGCTGGTTCCTGATGAACCTCATCAAGGAAGGTTCGGTGGAGCGCGTGCCTGTCGGTATCGTGGATCTGGACAATAGTTCCATGTCCCGCCAGGTGTCGCGCACCCTCAATGGCCTGCAGCAGGTCAACATCCGTCATCGGTACAGCAACTATGCCGATGCCCGCGATGCCGTGCAACGTGGCGAGGTTCTGGGTTTCTTCCTCATTCCCGAGGACCTGGAGGAGCGAGCCCTGGGAGGCCGTCAGCCTGTGGTGAGCTACTATGTGAACTATGCTTACTATGCCCCTGCCTCGATGCAGTACAAGGGCTTCAAGACCATGTCGCTGCTGGCCAACGGCGCCATCGTGCAGACGGCATTGCGCACCGTGGGCTTGCCTAACGAGGTCATTGCCTCCACCTTGCAGCCCGTCCAGACCCACGTTCATGCGCTAAACAACCCGTTCACCAACTATAATTATTATCTGAACTCGACATTTGTTCCCTGTTTCTTATCGCTGTTTATCCTGTTGGTGACGGCCTTTTCGCTAGGTCTGGAGTTGAAGTCGGGTTTGAGTCGCCAGTGGCTCAAGACCGCGGGCGACAGCATGTTCCTTGCCCTGCTGGGCAAACTGGTGCCTCAGACGGTGCTCTTTACCGCTGTGGGGTGGTTCATCCAGTGGATGATGTTCCGCTGCTATGACTTCCCGCTCAACTGCAATCCCTGGAACATGCTCTCGGCGATGTTCTTGCTCGTCGTCGCCAACCAGAGTTTTGCGGTGCTGATGTACTGTTTTGCGCCCAACTTCCGTTACGGCACGATGCTGTGCACCCTGCTGGGAATGGTGTCGTTCTCGTTCACGGGTTTCTCGTTGCCCACCGAGTCCCTCTACCCGTGGGTACAGTCGTTGGGCTACGTCATGCCCATCAAGTACTACTTCCTCATCATGGTCGATCAGGCCCTGAACGGCATTGACCTGTACTATTCACGTTATTACTATGTGGCACTCATCGGGTTCACCATCCTGCCCATGCTGCTGTCATGGCACTTGAAGAAAGAGTGCCTCAACCCGGTTTACGTGCCTTGATGATATATGACCGATAAGATCAAACATAGCAGGCTGTTCCTCTGGTTTATCCAGGTGTTGAGGGTGTGCGGACGAGAGTTGTTGCTCGTCTTCCGCGACGAGGGCGTGGTCATCTTTTTCCTGTTGCTCAATGCCGTCTATCCCGTGTTTTATGCCCTCATCTACAATCCCGAGGTCGTGCGTGACGAGCGTGTCGTTGTCGTTGACGACAACCGCACCGCCCTGAGCCGTGACTTTGTACGCCGCATGGATGCGACCCAGGAGGTCGCCATCATCGGCTATGCCGCCAACATGGAGGAGGCCCGGGAAGCGATGCACAGCAAGAGCTGCTACGGCATCCTGTATGTGTCGCGCGACTTCGGCCAGAGCGTGGCCCGTGGCGAGCAGGGACACATTTCGCTCTACTGCGACATGAGCGTGATGATGCGTTACAAGGCGATGTTCTCGGCCTTGACCAACGTCACCCAGGCCATGGGTAACGAGCAGTTGGCATTGAAGGTTGAGCCGATTACCAATATGGGAGGCACCATCATCGAGAGCCGTCAGGTGCCTGTCGGCAACCCGGCGATGGGTATTGCCAGCGCTGTGCTGCTGTTCATCCTGCCACTGGTGTTGCAGCAGAGTATGATTCTGGGTATCGCCATGCTGCATGGCGGCAGCATCGAGCGCCGTCGCCGCAACGGCGGGCGTGACCCGATGGCAATTGAGGCCGGTCCCGCTGCCACCATCATCGGCAAGATGATGTGCCACCAGATTGTTTATGTCGTGCCCATTATCTACGTGTTGCACTATGTGCCGCTGATGTTCGGTTTCCCGCAATATGGTGACATTGTGCACATTATCTGTTTGGCCGTGCCGTTCATTATCGCGGTTTCGCTGATGGGACAGACGCTGCAAGCCTTTGTCAACGAGCGCGAGAGCGTGTTCTTGCTGTTCGTGTTCTCGTCGGTAGTGTTCGTCTTCCTCACGGGCGCCTCGTGGCCCCGTTACCGGATGTCGGCATTGTGGCGTGTTGTGGGCGACTGTGTGCCCGGCGTTTGGATGGCAAACGGCTATGTGAGGATGCAGTCTAACGGTGCCCTGCTTTATCAGACGGCCCACGAGTATTGGATGCTATGGCTCCAAGTGCCCGTGATGTTCACCCTGGCCTATCTGGTCGAGCGTTTCATCAACCGTCGCCGTTACCGCTCATGGATTGCCGCCAGCGAGGACAATCCCAATGCCCTCACACGCATCGAACTGGCCAAGAACGGAGTCGGGTGAATTAGGAATTAGGAATTAGAAATTAGAAATTGGGAATTAGGAATTAGGAATTAGTGGGGCCGTTTATTCCGTTATCTCCGTTTTATCCGTTATCTCCGTTTTATCCGTCCATTTGTCGTGAAGATTGATTTGACATCACCCGAATCGTCCCTGTTCTCCAGTGGGGTAGTGGGGTGGAGGCTCGACGAGGAGGCTCCGCGTCTGCTGGCGTTGTGCCGAGAGGCGGGAATACCCTGCGACGATCTGTTGGATAAGCCGGTCAAGCGGCAACGCGAGAAGGCCGCCGAGCGGCTGTTGCTGTGCCAGGCCTTCGGGCGGCCCGTGACCTTGCTGCACACCGAGCAAGGGGCACCTCTTGTCGAGGGCATTGACGTGAACATCAGCATCTCTCACACGCAACAGATGGTTGTGCTGGCCTGGAGCGAGGACCACATCATCGGCATCGATGCCGAACAGGCCGACCGCCGACAAGTCATCAAGGTGCGTGACAAATTCTTGAACGATAAGGAAAAACAATTCATTTCTCCCGATGACCTTGCTGCCCACATCATCGCGTGGACCGCTAAGGAAGCCATGATCAAAGTGACCCGCAACAGTGCCGTGAACTGGACCGACGACATCTGCCTTGAGCCGTTCACCGTGGATGAAGTTGAGACCCGTTTGTTCGCATGGTGCGACGGTCGCCGCTACACGCTGGCGACACGCGTGCTCCAGGGGCACTACGTCACACTTGCCGAGCCCTGCTTAAAGTAAACGCCGGGTTAAAGCAATAAAAAGGCCTAAAAAACGTTATTAGGATAAAACGAAGTTGTGCTGCCCGAGGGTCATCCCTGGTGCGGGTACTTGACACTAATACATGACAAAGATGAAGATAGCGATGAAATATTTCACTAGACTGCTGGCGTGCGTGATGATGGTAACGTCTGCTCTCAACATGTATGCCCTTAACAAGGAGTATTATGCCGAGTCCAGCAAACTGTCCACCGGCAAGTGGGTCAAGATATTTGTGAAGGAGAGCGGTATTTACCAGATTACCGCCGACGACATCCGCAGTTGGGGCCTCGGCACCGACATGTCCCAGATTCATGTGTTCGGCTATGGTGGAGCGCCGTTGAGCGAGACGATGCTCGGCGACAACTACGCCGACGACCTGCCGCAGATGCCCGTCGTGCGTACCGATGGCCGCATCCTGTTCTATGCTCAGGGACCGACAACATGGAAGGCCGACAAGGCTAAGTTGTTCGCTCAACTGCAGGTGCAGCACCCCTATGCCAACGTTGGCACCTATTTCGTTACCAACGACAGCCGTTTCAACGACATTACTATCAACAAGGCCGATAATGCGCCCACTGGCGAAGTCGTTACCACCTACATCGAGCGCCTCTTTCACGAGAGTGACATCATCAATCCCGGTGAGACGGGCCGCAACTACCTGGGTGAGGACTTCAAGGGAAGCAGGAAGCAATCCTTCAAGTTTGCCCTTGACGGTCTGGTGGACGGAAGCATGGTGACGGCTTACACTGTATTTGGCGCGCTCGCTAAGAGCGTTACGAGTACTGTCGCTTACACCGCCAACAGCACGCCACTGCCATCGGTAGCCACCGACCAGATGAGGAAAGCCGACGAACATGACCATTATCAGATTGCAAGTTCGACCAAGTCGTTTCAGCTCGATGGCACCACTTCGCTTGACTTCGGTGTCGAGTACTTGTGTAGCGGCACGCCCGATTTGGCGCGTCTGGACTTCATCACTATCAACTATCAGCGCCAACTGGCCCTGAAGCAAGGCGGTCTGTGCTTCGGCCTCAACGACGCGAGCACCAGCAAGCGCTATCGCATCAGCGGCGCTGGCTCGACCACCCACGTGTGGGATGTGACACGGGCTTTTGCCCCGGTGGAAATGAAAACCGACCTCGGCGATGGCGCGTTGACCTTCTCTCCCGCCAATAATGGCCGCAGGGAATTTGTCGCCTTTGACGAGACGTCGACAAACTATCCCCGTCCCGAACGCATGGGCAACGTGGCCAACCAGAATATCCATGGCGAGCCTACCCCCGACATGATTATCCTGGCTCCCAGCGCCTATCTCGAGCAGGCACATCGTGTAGCCGACCTGCACGAGAAATATGACAATTTCCGCGTTCTCGTGCTGGATCACGAGAAGGTCTTCAACGAGTTCTCCAGCGGCACGCGTGACGCGATGGCCTACAGGAGGCTCTGCAAGATGTTCTATGATCGCGGCGACAGTGGTGACGGACACCGCCTGGGATACCTGCTGCTGATGGGTTGCGGTAGCTACGACAACCGTCAGATAGGCACCAATACCGCTGCCCTGGGCTACCCCCACCTGCTCACCTGGCAGAGCCCCGCTAGCGACAACGATGACAGCTCTATCACGACCGACGACTACTTCGGCATTCTGTATGATGGCTCACAGATTCAAGACTCCGCATCGATGGACATTGCCGTGGGTCGCATGATTGTCAAGAGCGTCAGCGAGGCCCGCACGGTGGTCAACAAACTCGTGAAATATGTGACTCAGCCTTACTATGGAGCCTGGAGAAATCAGGTGATGATGGTGGCCGACGACGAGAACAACGCTGCCCACATGAAGCAGTCCATGACCATGATTGCCAATGCTCGCGCCAACGGCGGTGCGGATATGATTTACAACTATGTGTTCACCGACGCCTTCAACGCGGTCAGCGAGGGTGGTGCACGCGCCTATCCCGATGCCCGCAAGAAGATGTTCAACTCCTTGAACGAGGGTGTACTGTGGTGGAACTACATCGGCCATGCTAGCACCCAGAACTGGACCGGCGAGGGCCTGATGATGCGTTCCGACGTCGAGACCCAGCTGTTCTACCGTCACCTGCCGGTGCTGTATGCCGCAACGTGTGAATATACCCGATTTGACAACTCGGTATTGTCGAGCGGTGAACGTATCTTCCTGAACGCTAACGGCGGCGCCATTGCGGTGATTTGTCCCGCACGTCTTGCTTATATCACCGATAACGGCACATTGAGTTCGGCTGTTGGCCGCTTAATGTTCAATCGTGACGAGAAAGGAAAGTCGATGCGCATCGGCGATATCCTGAGGCTGGCCAAGAACCGCATCACCTCGCTGAGCGACAACAAGCGCCGCTTCTTCTGCTTCGGCGACCCGGCCATGAGGCTGGCCACCCCCCAGATGACCGCCCGCATCGAGACCATCAACGGCAAGCCCGTGGATCCCGACAATCTGCCGGTGTTCAACGCCCGCCAGCAGGTGGAGTTCAGCGGTAGCATCGTGGACTGGAAAGGCAACCCCGCCCCCAACTTTAACGGCGCGATTGTTTCGACGCTGTTCGGTCCGGAGCAGGAAGTGATTACCCACGGCTACGGCAAACCCGAGGAGGCCGATACCGTTCATTACTATGACCGCACCAACCGCTTGGCCATCAACGTGGATACCGTTACCGGAGGCCGCTTCACCGTTCGCGTGGTCATTCCCAGCGAGGTAAACAACGAGTATGACAACTACACTCCTGCGGCCATCAATCTGTACGCCTATGACAGCCGCGACAGCCTCGAGGCCAAGGGTGTAAACGAGGATTTCTATATCTACGGTTACGCCGAAGAGGCGGTGACCGATACCATCGGCCCGGAAATCATTACTTTGGGCCTGAACGATGCCAACTTTGTCGACGCCAGCGACATCAATGAGTCGCCTCTCGTGCTCGCTATGGTGAGCGACGATAGCGGCGTGAATTTCTCGTCGGCAGGCATCGGGCATAGCATGACACTCACGCTCGACGGCACCACCAGCTATAACGACCTGGTGAGCTACTACACGCCCCTGTTTGCCGAGAAAGGTACCCTGGGCAGCATCAGCTACCAGTTGAGTGACCTGTCGTCGGGTATGCACACGTTGCGCCTGCGCGTTTGGGACGTTTACCGCAATGTGAGTGAGAAGACCATCTCGTTTAACGTCGTTAACGGCCTGGCGCCCGAGATTGCCGACGTCTATTGCACCTCCAATCCTGCCAGCGTCGAGACTTCCTTCTACGTGAAGCACAACCGTCCTGATGCCATCGTGACGGTATCCATCGAGGTCTATGACCTGATGGGCCGCATGGTGTGGAGCACGACCCAGTCGGGCCGCAGCGACATGTACACCTCGACCCCCGTGACCTGGGACCTGATCGACCAGAGCGGCCGACGTGTGCCCCGTGGCATCTATGTCTATCGTGCGACGATCTCGACCGACGGCATCAAGGAGGCCACCAAGGCCAAGAAGCTGGCCGTCACGCGCTAGTGAACGCCCTCACCACACAGCCGACATGAGTCTTGTCCCCGGCGCAAATGATAACTACGGTTTAGCGTCGCCGCGATAGTCTGTGGTTATCTGCAATGGGTTAACGAAATAGCGTAACTCTATTCAGCGAAAACCTTCTGTAACGCCTCACGCTAAGCCGCAAAGGCGCTAAGATATATATTGTTCCACCAGTGAGAGCACGGGCGCCATCAGCTGGGACGGTTCTAATGATGCGGTAAGCGAAGCGGCGCTATCAGTTAGAACCGTCCCAATGATGCACCGCCCTCGCTGCTGTCACCATAACCAGAAAATCTCACAAGTGTAATTACCATCACTTCTCTGCTTTAATGGCGGACTTTGCTTAGCGGCTTTGCGCCTTAGCGTGAAATCAAACGGCAGAATAGTTGCCGAAATAGCCTATAAGCCATAAGATTTGTTAAAATGCATGCTGTTTTTGATAAATTAGTGGCTGATATATCGTTGTGTTCAAAAAAATGAGGTAATTTTGTAGGTTATTTGTATCATTGTAGACTAAAAATGGCCAAGAATAACGAGAATCAGATCATTCTGCCCGAGCCGACCATCAGGCGGCTGCCTTGGTATCTGTCCTACGTTCGTATGCTCGACAACTTGCATGTCGAGTATGTGTCGTCAACGCAGATTTCCAAGGAATTGAATGTGCAGTCTTCCCAGATTGCCAAGGATCTGTCTTTTCTCAACATTCGCGGTAAGACACGCATCGGATATGAGGTGCACAGCCTGCTGGAAGAGCTGGAGGCCTTCTTGGGCTTTAACCGTATGCACGATGCGGTGGTCATCGGTACGGGTAGCTTGGGCGCTGCCTTGATGCAGGACCGTGGTCTCGAGAACTACGGGCTGAACATCGTGGCGGGCTTTGACGTGCGCACCGAGGTTGTCGGCAAGCACGTGGGCGGTCTGCCGGTATACGACATCAGCGAGTTGGCCTCATGGCAGCGCGAGCATCGCGTTTCCATCGCCATCTTGACGGTGCCGGTGGAACGGGCCCAGGAAACCGCCGCCCTGGCGATTGCCAGCGGCATGACGGCCCTGTGGAACTTTACGCCCTACCGCATCAAGGCTCCCGACGACGTGGTGATTGCCAACACGTCGATCTATGCCCACCTGGCCATTATCTACAACCGGATGCACAACACGGCTCCGGAGTATAAACCGGAGTGACGCCCCGCAGTGGCAGGGAGATAAAAGAAGGGAATAATGAAGGTTATCGGTTTCACGGGTAATTACGGCAACAGTGACGACAGCATGGACAGCTATCTCATGGCCGATTCCGCGATATTGTACACTGGACGCCCCTTCTTTATCCCCGACTTTGCCGACCACTTTGAGGCAACGCCCTCGATTGTGGTGCGCACGGGACGTTTGGGCAAATGTGTTGCCCCCAAGTTCGCCCATCGCTACTGGGATGCCCTCACTGCCGGATTCGGCGTGCGGGCCTGCCAGGATGGCGATAGCCGCATGGGAGCGCTGGACCGCGCATTCGACGGAGCGGCCATCGTTGGCGAATGGGTGCCCGTGGCCGATATCGACGACCCGTTGCAGGAAGTCGTCGAGGTCAAGGTGGACGATAGGGTAGTGTCGCGCTGCTGTCTGGCCGAGATGTGCATGCCGCTGGCCGACGTCCTGTCGGCGGTGAGCGGACGTTGCAGCATCAAGATGGGCGACCTGCTGTTCACCGGTGAAACGGGCGAACGCATCGTGCTGGCACCCGGAATGCGCCTCAAGGCAAGCATCGGCGGCCGCGAAGTGCTGGACGTGAAAGTGAGGCTTTGATACATTGACAAGGACGATAAACTGAATGTAACAAGATATAGAACTATTTGGTAAACTGAAATAAACCAAAACAAATAGATATGCGCAAACTGACAAAACTTCAACTCGTGTGTGCAGCAGTGATGGCCATCTGCTGTGCAGGATTCGTCAGCGCGTTCAACGCTACGAATTATGCGACAACATCCAGGCTTGCCACCGGCAAGTGGGTGAAAATCTCTATTCCCGAGAGTGGAATGTATGAGCTCACCTATGATGAGCTCCGAGAAATGGGCTTCAACAATCCCGAAAAAGTTGCCGTGTACGGTTTCGGCGGCAACAAGATTAACGAGACGCTCAATGGCGGTGTCCCCGATGACATGCGCCGCGTGCCCATCCTGCGTTCTAATGACAAGATCTGTTTCTACGGCAATGGTCCCGTGCACATGAACATCAGCGACTACAACACGACGCCCCGTTTCACGCGCACGTTCAATCCTTATTCACAGGTGGGCTGCTACCTGCTGACTGAGATTACCATGGCCGACCTGTTGCCCACCAAGAAGGCAACCGTCACCGTGAACAATTATGTTGACATGCCGATGAGCCTTGGCTACTTCTACCACGAGCGCGAACTCGTCAGCCCGGGTAGCTCGGGTAAGGAGATGCTGGGTGAGGACTTCTCGGCCGAGCAAGTGAAGATCGACTATTATCTTCCCCAGCTTGCCGACAGCAATCTTGTGGTGCAGACGTCGATTGCCGCTAACGTGTCGAGCGTGTCCTATGCCACGGGTATCTTGCACAGTGGTGCAGCCAGCGACACGACCAACTTCTCGCTGTCGCTGTCACGCATCTACTCTCCCGCCAATAGCACCTATATCCTGTACAACTATGCCACTCCCTACGGCGCACTCAAGTTGACTCATCCCGCTGAGCGCGGCCAGTTTGAGCCTTACCTGCGCTTCGGTACTTCTGACGTGACGGTTTCGCTGATGCGTCTGGATTACTTTATCCTCACCTATAAGCATTTCAACATCATCACCGAGGACGAGAACAACCAGGTATTCATGGGCTATGCCGCCACCCGCGGTAACGAGCGCTTCATGTTGCCCAACGCATCGTCCAACACGGTAGTGTGGTGCATCAATAGCACGAACTATCCCAGCGAGGTGACCACCAGCACCTATAATGATGAGAGCGGAACCGGTCTGGCCTTCTATTCGGCCAGCGCAGCGGTTTCCCAATATGTGGCCTTTGACCCCACCAAGACGCTCAAGAAGATCATCTCCTATGAGGATGTGCCCAATCAGAACCTGCACGCTATGGCCGTGCCCGACCTGCTGATCATCACCGACAAGATGTACCTCGAGCAGGCCCAGCGCATTGCCGACCTCCATACCGCAATCGATGGTATCGACGTGGCTGTGGTAGACCAGGAGCAGGTGTTCAACGAGTTCTCCAGCGGTACGCGTGACGGTATGGCCTATCGCCTGCTGTGCAAGATGCTCTATGACCGCGACCCGGTCAAGTTCAAGAACCTGCTCATCTTCGGTACCGGAACGTTCGACAACCGCGAGCTCATGGGTGAGCACCCGGGAATGCTGCTGACCTATCAGAGCGATAACAGTAACTATGAGGACTTCTCGTTCACCTGTGACGACTTCTTCGGCTTCCTGGACGACAATTCGGGTTCCAATGTATCCAACGACAAGTTGCGCATCGGCGTGGGTCGCATCACCTGTGCCGACCTCGAAGAGGCCAAGAGCGACGTGGACAAACTCGTGGAATACTATGCTAACCCCGATTATGGCGTATGGCGCAACAATACGATGGTGGCCAGCGACAGCCCCGAGAAGGGTGACTACATGTTCCAGGGCGAAGGCTACAAGAACATGATTGACAACGACCTCTTGACGGGAATGCACGTAACCACGGTACACAACTTGATGTATGCCCAGTCCAACACCGAGCCTAACATCAATGCCAAGGACAGGACCGCTGTCGAGGGCAAGCAACTGTGGAGCAACCTGTTCAAGCAGGGCGTCTATTTCTCGACCTACGTAGGCCATGCCGGCCCCATCTCGTTCACCAAGCGCAACAAGATGTGGACCACGGGTGACGTGGCTCGCACGAACAACCGCCACTTGCCCATCATGAGTACCGCTTGCTGCGACGTGGCTCACTATGATAGCGACACGCGCGGTATTGCCGAGCTGATGTTCCACAAACGTGACGGTGGTGCCATCGCTATGCTCACCAGCGCACGTATGGTATATGCTACCGATAACGACAAGTTGAACACCAACTTCATCAACGCCCTCTTCAAGCGTGATAGCACGGGCGTGATGCCCACTCTGGGACAAGCCTACAAGGAGGCAAAGCTCGGCTTCACCTCGAGCAACACCAACAAGATGTCGTTCCTGTTGTTGGGTGACCCTGCTATCCAGGTTAACTATCCCTACTCGCGCTTCCAGATCATGGAAGTGAACGGGGCCGATATGACCGACCCGTCTGACGTGCCCATGCTGCGCCCGCTCAGGCGCTTCAACGTCGTTGCCCACGTGCTTGACGCCGAGGGCAACCTCGACACGAGCTTCAACGGCAATGCCACGGTATCGCTCTATGACAGGGCTGAGCTGTTCACCACCATGACCGCTGTTGCCGGTGGTGCGACGAATGTTACCCGTCAGATCTTCTTCAACCGCGACAAGCTCACCGAGCTTGACGGCCGCGTGGTTAACGGTGTGTTCACCGCATCGGTAATCGTGCCCGAGAAGACCGCTGCCAAGAACGAGAACGTCCTCCTGCGCGTGTATGCCCACAAGGACAATACCGATTACATGGTCAACGGATTCTCTAAGAACATCAAGATGCTGGCCTATGACGAGAACATGGCCATCAAGGACAATGTCAATCCCGTGATCACGAACATGTATATCAACGACGAGACCGCCTTTGGTTACGGTTCGATGGTAGGCACCAACTCGATGCTTTACATCACCGCTACCGACGATCAGGGTATCAACTTCCAGAACACGGTTGAGAGGAGCATGAGGCTCGTCCTCGATGGCGGTAAGCCCGCGTTTGCCGACGTCACCTGCTATGCCTCCACGACCGACGAGGGCAGGACCGTGAACGTTGAGTTCCCGCTGGACAACCTGGCCGAAGGTTTGCACACGTTGACCTATACCGTCTATGACATGGTGGGCAACAGTGCCGAGCGCACCATCACCTTCATCGTGGGTCAGAACGGCATGGTCGAGCTGAATGCCGACGCCCTGCCTGCTTACATTGGTCAGAATGTCAACTTCGACATCGACACCGAGTTGAGCATCGCCCCCGAGGTGGTTGTACGTGTGACCGATGCAACGGGTAACCTGGTATGGAAGCACACGACTTCAAGCTTCCCCCTGAGTTGGGACATGAAGGACATGAACGGCAATACCGTACCTGCCGGCCTGTATCGCTACTATGGCACCTATAACGACGGTGTCAACTATGGTGGTACTTCCATCAACAGGCTCATCGTCCTTGACCCGCTCAAGACGGCTGCCCAGTAATGGATTGAGGGGCGATTGTGGCCCCTAGACGCTTATCGCGCGGATGAAACCCTATCCAGGTGTTTTCATCCGCGCGATTTTTTCTATATGCCTTACAAGGGGGCTGGCTTGTAATTCATTGAGGGGTAAAAATAGCAATTGCGACTGCGCCGGGTGGCGTAGCCGCAATTACTGTATTCGTTGTGTAAATTATTCGCCGGGAGCGATTGCGCCAGTGGGGCAAGCGTCAGCACAAGTGCCGCAGTCCAGGCAGGTGTCGGGATCGATGCTATAGATGTCACCCTCCTTGATTGCGTCGGCGGGGCATACTGACTGGCAGGTACCGCAAGCAACGCAGCTATCAGAAATTACATAAGCCATATTACAATGTAAATTTTAAAAGTGAATGAATAATATTAAGTAAACAGTACGGCAAAAGTAGTGCTTTTATTTGAATTGGTAGCAAGTTTTGCCTTTTTTTATTTTCAATTTTGCGTTTTTTTGGTGATTGATGCTTATTTCTCGTGAAATTTTTGTACCTTTGATGTGAGAGAGGCTGTAAAGTTTAATGACCAAGATAATTTTTTCTGAAAAATAAGTAAAATGAACACAACCGATTGGAAAGACGCCCTGGGTAAAGCGTTTAATCTGCCCAGCCCCGACGAATCCCCCGCCAATGACGTCCCCGAACAGGAACCGGAACGCGGCGATGCCCTGCAGCAGCAAGGTTCGGCCCGACTCGATATCATCCTCGAGCGCAAAGGGCGTGCCGGCAAGCAGGCGACCATCGTCACGGGATTCACTTGCGACGACGAGGCCCTCAAGCAGGTGGCGTCGACACTCAAGCGCACGCTGGGCGTGGGCGGTAGTGCCCGCGGCGGCGAAATCCTGATTCAGGGCGACTTCCGTCAGCGCGTGCTTGACCAGTTGAAGTCGATGGGATTCAAGGCACGGATTATCTAGTTGAAATTGATAGAGTTTATGGAAGATAGGATGTTGGAGAGCGACAATAACAGAAACCTGCTAGTCATCAAGGCGTCGGCCGGATCGGGAAAGACCTACCGGCTGGCTCAAGAGTACATTAGGCACCTGCTGTTCACCAGGGCCGAAGACGGCACGCTCATGCCGCGCCGCACGGCGGGCGACACGCGTCAGCTGAACGCTCACCGCCAGTTGCTGGCAATCACCTTTACCAACAAGGCGACCGACGAGATGAAGGAGCGTATCGTCGCCGAGTTGTATAACCTGTCGCAGCCCGACACGCGGAGCGACTACCTGGCGGGATTCATGGACGAGACGGGATTGTCCGAGGCCGCGGTGCGTGACCTGGCTCGCCAGGCATTGAACGAACTGCTGTTTGACTACAGCTACTTCAACGTGAGCACGATCGACTCGTTCTTCCAGACCATCCTGCGCAATTTCGCCCGTGAGCTGGACCGTGATTTCAACTATGACATCCAGCTCGAGGAGGATTATGCCGTGAGAGTAGCGGTGCACAAATTCTTGCTCGCGCTGGGGCGTGAAGGAATGCCCACCCAGGTCAACGATTGGGTTCAGGACTACCAGCGGCACCTGATACGAGGAGATGCCGAGCGTAAAAACTGGAAATTCTTTGACGACGGCGGCGACCTCAATAAGTTCGCCAAGCAGATCAATACGGAGCTCTTTCGTGACAGCATGGAGGACATCCGCAAGTATTTGGGTAGGGTGGAGGACGGCGTGTTCCGTCCCGACTTCTCGCGCATCCGTCGCTTTGAGCACAGCATGGCCGAAGTGGTCAAGCGCATCGAGGACGAGGTGCAGTTGACCATGGACGAACTCAAGGCCGCGCTCCAGCCGTTGGCCTCGACGTTGTGGACCGGCCGCTCGTTCCACTCGTTCATGGCCAAGGACGGCACCGAGCCCCTGCCTAAGAAGAGTTGGGAAGAAATCACCGAGAAGAAAGTGCTCAACCAGTTCGGTAAGAACAAGCCCGACGAGGTCACCGTCAACCGTCTGATGGACCTGGTGGCGCGTCACTTCAGGGCGCGGGAGGAAATCGGCTTTTTCCGCCACATCAGGGACAACCTGGGCCTGCTGGGAATGCTGGCGATGATCGACCTGTTCCTCGAGGATTACCGCCACGAGACCAACACCATCCTCATCGGCGACACCAACGAACTCATCGGTACCGTGCTTGCCAGCGGCTCCGACTTTGTGTATGAGCGTGTGGGCACCACCATCGCCCACTTCATGATCGACGAGTTCCAGGATACGAGTTCCAAGCAGTACGAGAACTTCAAGGAGCTTATACGTGAGAGTTTGTCACACAAGCACTTCAATATGCTCATCGGTGACGCCAAGCAGTCGATTTACCGTTTCCGCAATGCCGACCCGACGGTGTTCCGCGACAAGGTGGAGCGTGACTTCGGGCCCTATATCACCGACGGGCGCCAACCGTCGGATGACGCCGACAGCAGCCAACCTTCCTCGGTGAACTACCGCAGTTCGCGGCACATTATCGACTTTAACAACCGCCTGTTCGTGTTCATGCGTAACCTCTTCGGGGACCGACCGACGGTGGTGAGCACCTATGCCGACATCGTGCAGGCGATGCCCGATAACATCGACACCGAGAAGGTGCCCGGATATGTGCGCCTGATGACTGGTAACTACAGGGGTTGCTTGAATGACCCGCTCGTCACCGCCACGTTGCCGCCCGACTTTGAGCAACCAGCCGGCGACGATGCCGACGTCGATGTCCTCACCGTCTTGCCGGGCTACCTGCTCAAGCTGCACGAGCGCTATGACTGGAAGAGCATCGGCATCCTCGTCAACAAGAACAAGGAGGGCGACAAGGTCGTCGACTGCATCCTCAATTACAACAAGCGCACGACCGGCGAGAAGATAAATATCGTCTCGGGAGAGTCGCTGCTGCTGAACAATTCGCCCATCATCCGTCGCATCATCGCCATGTTGCGATTCATCGACATCAGCCAGTATGGCGCGGTCGAGGAAGAAGCCGACGATACCGACGAGCGTGACAGCCTCGCCCGCCGCATCGCTGCCAAGCGGGAGAGCGATCGTCGCCTGTACACGTCGCTGAGCCGGTTTATCAAGGCCTTGGCCGATCATCCCGATGCCTCGCCGCGCGAGAACGGCCTCCTGCTCTCACAAAGCCTCGCCACCACCACACCTGACGAGGAAGACTTGTCACGTGACGACCTGCTGGAGCGCCTCTTGCCTCCCGCCGGAGAACTCACCACGCTGGTGAGCATCGTCGAGACCATCATCGCCCACTTCAAGAACGACCAGGCCTCGGCCAGCGGTGACAAGCGTGGCGATGTGGACCGCGAGGCGGCGTTCCTGCTCGCCTTCCAGGATGCGGTGATGCAGTTCTCGTCGATGCGCAACGGCGGCAGTGTGAGGGAATTCCTCAAGTATTGGGACGAGAAAAAAGGTACCCTCGCCGTGAATAGCGCCTCCAATGACGATGCGATTGAAATCATGTCCATCCACAAGGCCAAGGGACTGGAATTTGACTGCGTGGTCATCCCCTATGCCGATTGGGAACTGGATGGCAACTCCCGCGAGAGGGCTTACTGGATGCCGCGCGGCGTCTTCAGGGACGTCCTGCACTCACTGGATGACGAGACTTACCAGCAACTGGATGCCGATGACGTGCCTCCCTTGCTCCATGTGGACAAGGCATCGACGGTAAACCTGTTCAATGACAGGCGCTTGGGAGCCCAAGCCTCGGCGTTTGTCGCCAAGCAGGTCGATGATGTGCTCATTGACAACCTCAACAAGACCTATGTGGCCATGACGCGTCCGCGCAGCGAACTCCACGTGTTCGCCAAGGGCAAGGACAGCTCTGTCGCCGGCCCGTTGGCACAGTTTGCCAGCCAGGGCGGGGCATTGGCTCCGATGGCGATGGTGCAGGACTGGTATGAGATGGGCGTGCCACCCACAAGGGATGACTTTGAGGCCCTGCGCGAGGCCAAGAGACGTGCCAAGGCCCTCAAGCCCGGCCGTGACACCCGCCGTGAGGTCTCCCATGAAATCATCGGCGGATACACCGTCAACGATGTCCCGGTGCAACTCCAAGTCAATGTGGAGAACGCCTCCAGTCCCCGCATCAAGGCGGGCATCAGGCTGCACAGCCTCTTGAGCCAGATTAGGGACCGCAATGATGTGGACCGCGTCATCGCGTCAGGCATCAAGCACGGAACCATCACCGACGACCCCAGCGATCCTTGCAGCATCGACAGTATCAATAGCCACGTTCGCGGCCCCATCATGGCCGATGCTGGCCGCGTCGCTGCCTGGTTTGACCCCGTCAACAAGGTCTATAGCGAGCGCACTATCACCTCGGCCAGCGACTCGTTGTGGGACGAGGACGGCATCGAGAACCTGCGCCCTGACCGCATCATCCGCCGTCCTGACGGCACGATGCTCGTGATTGACTACAAGAGCGGCAATCGCTGCGACAAGGACTACCTGAGCAAGATGAACCGCTACATCGCCAAGTTGCGCCTCATCTTCCCCGGCGTTCCCATCGCTGGCCGCATCTGGTACGTCACCCACGACCTTATCCTCGACGAGAAAGGCCAGAAGATGAAGGTACAAGATTAGACACTTCCGGGCCTTATCCTGAAGGCAAGAAACCAAGGAATGAGACAGGGCAACCGCACCAAAATCGGTTTTGAGCGACAAGTCATGCTGTGTGTCAGACGCCCAAAGGGCGGCCCATTGAATAACCCCCAGTAAATCAGGCGG
>CACYSG010000038.1 GCA_902776955.1 uncultured Bacteroidales bacterium
TCTTGTCCTCTCCGCCTTTGAACAACCGACCGCGTAAGTGGCCGGTTGTTTTGTTGTGGGGAGGGCGTTTTTTCGATTTTTCTTGTTATCTTTGTCGTCAATAGTTACCCAATGACATGATATCAACCGTATGAAAACAGTTCAACTTAACAATGGTGTGGAGATGCCTGCTATGGGATTTGGCGTATTCAGACTCTCACCGGCCGAATGTGAGCGCTGCGTGCTGGACGCTATCGAGGTTGGCTACCGTAGCATCGACACGGCCCAAGACTATAAGAATGAGGAAGGTGTGGGCGCTGCCATCAAGAAGTGTGGCATTCCGCGCGACCAACTGTTTGTCACCACCAAGGTGTGGATTAGCAACGCTGGCGAGGAACGTGCGGCGCTGAGCATCGATGAGTCGCTGCGCAAGCTGCGAACCGACTATGTCGACCTGCTGCTGGTGCATGAGCCTTATGGTGACTGCTATGGCACCTATCGAGCTATGGAAAAAGCCTATCAGGCTGGCAAAGCAAGGGCCATAGGGCTGAGCAACTTCTATAACGTGCGTTTTATTGACATCGCCGAGCACATGGACGTCAAGCCCGCTGTGCTACAGCTCGAGACTCATGTGTTTGCCCAGCAAAAGGCCATGCGAGCACTCATCAGTGACTATGGCACGCATCTCATGGCATGGGGTCCGTTGGCACAAGGCCGACACGGTTTCTTTGAAAACGAGACTCTCAAGGCCATCGGAGCAAAATATGGCAAAACCATCTCCCAAGTGGCCCTCAACTGGCTGGTGTCGCAAGACATCATGCCGGTGCCCAAGACATCGCACAAGGAGCGCATGGCAAGCAATCTGGACATCTTTGACTTTGAACTCTCCAGCGAGGACATGGAGGCCATTGGCCGCTTAGATCAGGGCGAAACGCTCATCAACGACTTCAACAACGACACCGACTTGGCACAAATGTTCCTGGGCCTCAAGCCGTGGAGCTAGGAATGAGGAATTAGGAATGAGGAATTAGGAATGAGGAATTAGGAATGAGGAATTAGGAATTAAAGGCCTATTGGTCATTTTGCAGGATGGAAGTTGCTTTGAAGCCCGATAGCCGCTATCTTTGTGGCCAATTGAAAAGTTCTAAAAACAGGCTATGACGCATGACGAGGAGATGTGGCAGGATTATGATTATCACCAGAACACTGGTGAACTGCCCGAGTATTTTGATGACGACGATGATGGCGGCTACAGCGGTGATGGCGGTAGTGGCTCGTGCGGTGGCATCAACTATATCCCGGTGCGCAGCCGGTGTCCACGATGCGGCAGCATGTCGGCCAAGATGCTTGACGATGGCACCTACTCGTGCCTGTACTGCAGCGCGCACTTCTACAACGACCGGCTGATCAGAGACGCTGATGCCGGCGACGAAGCGCGATGCGTGCCGCTCTACTGCATCAAGTGCGGCAGCAATAATACTGAGTACTACGACAACAACGCCTTCCACTGCCTGGACTGCGACTGCTGGACGCATCCCGGCGCCCAATGCCCCAGATGCGGCGGGCTGTACATGGAGTGCCTGAGCGACGATGCCTGGCAATGCCTATCTTGCGGCACGAAGTTCACTGACGTCAAGTCGGTGAACGAAATCCGATTCAAGTGTCACATGTATGATACCGACCACGGGAACGACGTCAATCAACAGGCCCTGGTCAGGAAGTATGCCCGCAAGCGGAGGCTGTCAAAGAATCCTAAGAAAACCGGTTAGCTCACCCTTTGGGGTAAACCAACCGATTAGACCTTGAAAAGACTATATGTGTGCTACTTGCGAACGGCACGCACAGTGCAGCCTGTGAATCGGCTATCGAACCAGACGTGTTTGCGCCATGAACCAAAGGAGATAATATAGGCATGATTCTGGTTAGCCGATTCAATCTTGAGTTTCATGATGGAGCAGAGTGTGCGTGACCAATAGTAGGCATATTCGCCATCATTAAAGAGTTCGGTTGCGTATCCTCCAGCAGCGGGAAGGAAGATGGTGTTGCCATTGGGGCCAGTTACCAGTTGACCGTACACGTCGTTCACTTGGGTCCATTGCCAGTCGCAGTTTTCCACTAGCTCTTGACACTGTTCCAACGTGGGCATGCGCCACTTGGGACCCCAGTTCACATAGGCGGCATCATCTTCAGTGTCAAGTTCCATCTTGCCATCACCCTCCATGATATAACCTGTATTTGTCCAAGTCATGTAATAGTACTTGTACCACGTTTCTTCCTTTATAATGTAACCATGGCTGTTAAGGGTATCTTTTACCCAATGTGCCCACTTGTAGTAGGGCCAGTCATATACCTCCTTAGGCTTGGTCTCGCCCCAGGCGAAGTAGTCGCCATATTCCTCGGGGCTGTCGGCGCCGACGTTACACGTTGCCCACAGCGTGCCGCTGGGCAGGCCCAGGTCTACATACTCGTGATTATCGGGAATTTCCGGTTCATCTTTATCGTCATTGCATGAAACAAAGACGAAAGGCAATAATACTACAGCCATTAACAAAATAATCTTCTTCATAGATGTTTAAATTTTAAATATGATACTATCAATAATGGATTTCTCTGGGTTTCCAGTTTTTAATCATGTTACCTTTATAACGCAAAATTAGCTCCTATAGTATATTCATGTCTCATTATATGGAACTTTTTCTTGCGGTGAGAGACAATTGCCACATCGGGGGGACCAGTGCGTAACGGAATGGGCCTCGTAGAGGGCCACTCACAGCCGGCATTAGTGGCCCCCTGCGGGGCCCGTTTAGGATAGCGTTTGTTTCACCAAGTCACGAGAACCTACGGCCCTCGCGCCATGGTGTTATTACAATTCAAGGCCTACTGGCCTTGTGCAGACCTTCGGCCTGCATTTCCCGCATCTCCCGCATTTCCTGCATTTCCTGCATTTCCTGCATCTCCCGCATTTTACCGTCCACCCTAGTTGTTTTCCCGCCTAGGGGCAGCAGAGCTGATTCTACCGCACACGAACGGGACGGACGGTTAATCCGAAAGCACGTTCGTGGTCGTTATTACCAGGTATGCCGCCTGAAAAGAAATCCAGGCTCAAGGCATTGATGGAGAAAGCTGGGAGAATCGAGTGAGACCAATAGTACCCGAATGAGTCCGCACTGATGTGTGTAGTTCCGTCGAAATAACCAGTTGCAGGCAAGAACAACGTGTTTCCGTTGGGACCTTTGCCCAAATAACCATGTACTCCGTTCCTCGTTATCCATAGCCATGTGCAGCACTCCCTCAGTTCGATCAGTTGGGCTCTTGTCGGCATCTGCCACTGCGCTCCCCAGTTCACACGGGCGGCATCGTCGGCAGGTTCCAGTTCCTCCAAGTTGTCAAGCTTGCCGTAATAGCTTTGTAAGCAGTACTTTGTAAGGGAGTTCCAGGAGCCATTGCACCACTTGTAGTTCTCCCAGGTATAGCTCTCCTTGGGCTTGGTCTCGCCCCAGGCGAAGTAACTGCCGTATTCCTCGGGGTTGTTGGCACCGATGTTGCACGTGGCCCACAGCGTGCCGCTGGGCAAGCCCAGGTCAACATATTCATGATTTTGAGACGGCGCACCACCGCCCAGGATAATGTCGATGACCTCGTTGACGTCGGCGATGTTAACTTCACCGTCGTTATTGACATCGGCGCTCGGGCTACTGCCGCTGCTCAGGATCATGTCAATCACAGCATTGACGTCGGCAATGTTGACTTCGCCATCATTGTTCACGTCGCCTTTAATGCCGCTGCCATTGCGAGAGATGATGATCTTATCGGGAGTCTGCTGGTTGCCACAATAGATGCAATAACCATAGCCTGTATTTTCGAAATAAGCATCCTTGGGATATGTGATGGTGCAATCCTTTAAAGTGATGCCCTCGCCGATTCTGGATACCTCACCCTTGATAGTGGCCTGAACGTTGTCGAATGTGAGCGCTACACCATTGCCTTCGCCATTATTGGCGATACCGTTGACAGTGTTTAATGCAATGTCCTCGATAGTCAGCCGTGTACAAACAAGGAAAATATCAATCCACGTGCTGGAGGTGGAAAGGGTGCCATTGCCCTTGATGGTCACATTCTTGGAGTTATAGCTGTCAAATGCGATAGCCACAAACCCGTTGGTAGTCAGACTACACTGTCCAAGGACAACGATTGTTGCCTCATCGGCGGTAAGACGGATGGGCCGAATGTTATCGTATTTGTTATCCGTATTGTATTCAATCACGGCGTTGTCAAGCGTGAGGGTGTGACTGGCCGCGTTCCAAGTGACCGTGCCGCTCTTGATATAAGGACTGTCAAATTGACCGTCTTCTGAGGCAGAAACTCCACACACCGACACCTGCGCAGTGGCACACATGGCGGTAAAAAACAAAGTGAGAAGTAATAAGAAGTTTTTTTTCATAAGCTGATATTTGTTTGGTTGATTATTTGAAGAATTGAATATTCATTAGGCGCATTCTGGCTGTTGCAAGACTAATGTCTCTTATCGATAATTGCGCTGCGAGCGAGAAATCAAAAAATATTAATGAAATTATAATAGAAAGTTGTTTTTTTGATTTCTCGACCGCCAGGCCGATTAAAACTATTTTGCAACAGCCTCCATTGGCTCCCGTCAGTTCTGCACATAGTCTTTGGTGATGTCCCTCAATTCAGAGTTTGTGAATCGGAGAGTCACCTTCTGCCCTGTTGTCTTCCCGCGATAGGTGTAACACAGGTTCTTGTTGTTGCGGCACACTAGTTTCAGGAACGCCTTGAACGACGATTGAGGATCGCTGCTCAGTTGGGTGATCGTCTCCTTGAGGTTTTCCCTGAATTCCTCTTGATTGGCCTTGAAAGCGTTGAAATCCATGGCCACGTCATCGATTTCGTAGATGTAGGATACATCCTCCCCGTCTTTCTCAAGGACTAGCAGGGTCGTCACCTCGTCGATCTGTTGGGGCAGGATGGCGTTGCTTGACTCGATTTGCCAATCGAGGATTTCCTCCTGCGAGGCCGGGTGCTCCAGCACGTCCTTGATTTCCTGCTCGCTGAAGTGAATCGAGACCTCCTCGTTGCTCTTGTTGCCCTTGTAAATCATCGTGTATCCGCATCCCGAACGCTTGATTAACTCTGTCAGCTCAGGGTCTTCGTCAAACACCGCCGACCCTCCGAATTTCTTGATTTTCTCGGGGTATTGCCGGAACAATTCCAGCGGGAAAATACTCTCATCAACGGTATAATGCAGGACCAGGTCGTTGTCTTTCAACTCCGCCTTTTGACAGGTGAACATGTCATATTGAATCGGGCATTCGCGGTTGATCTCGTTAACGATTTTGAGCAGATCGTTCTTGGCCTTGCCGTCACTGCAGGAGAACAGCAGGAACAACAGCGAGCACAATGTCAAGGTTTCCAGAATCTTTTTCATAACAGGTGATTTGAGGGAATGTTAGTATTTTTAACGCAAAGATATATCAAATTTGTCAATTTTCATCAGCCTCACGGCACTTTGTTATGGATGGAGGCCAGAATGAAAAGGGCAGGTGGCGCTCTCGCGTGACCTGCCTGGCTTTGTCCATTCAGCGTAAATGCTAACCTATGATTATGAAAAATAATTATGATGAAGTTTCTGTAACTATCATTCCTTTAGGACATTGAATTGTGTTTGTTATCGGACATGAATTAATCTTTTTTTGAAATCAAGAAAGAGGGCTTCGGTCAATCCAATCGTTCGCGTGTGCAAGGTAATGAGAAAATGAAGTGTGATTGCTTGAAGCCTTCTTTCAGGCGCATTTGGGGTAATAACCGTTAGAATCCTAGAATACGGGCCATGCGGGGTCAACGCTTACAGGCCATTTGGGCCACGCGGGGTCAACGTTCACAGGCCATGCGGGGTCAACGCTTACAGGCCATTTGGGCCATGCGGGGTCAACGTTCACAGGCCACGCGGGGTCGGTGTTTACGGGCCACGAAGTGTTGGCTGCTGCAAACATGGCTACTGCCATCATCGCGGAAAAAAATAAAGTTCTCATAATAATTAAGTTTTTTAAAATTAATAATTTTGTTAATTCAACTGCATGGCATTGCCATACACCATTAGTGATGCGGCAACAGAGGCAAATCTGTCACCACCATGAAAAAAAATATAGATTTCGTGTGTTTTAGTGATGGAAAAGGTCGGCGGATTATAAAGATTATAAAGAAGTGGCTCTGTGTGTCACGTTAAATATTACACCTAATGATGGGTGATGTGCTAATAAACAGCAAGCAACCGGCCTAATCCTTGGCCGATTGCTTTGCTGCTAGGGCGAAGTCCATCAGTTGGGTGGTGTCGCCTCTCATTATGCCATCACTTCATGTTGACAATCAGCGTAATCAGGTTCTCGGTGACATCGACGAGTTGCATCAGTTCCTCGATGCAGCACCACTCATATATGGAGTGAATCCCCTGCTGTCCTGAGTACAGGCCGACACCGCCGGGCATTGCATCGGGGAAGGCCGCTACCATCATTGCCGATGTCGAGCCTCCGCGTCCCTTGTCGGGCTTTATCTTCATTCCTGCCTCGCGTGCTGCGTTCTCTACCATGTCGGGCAGGTAGTCGGGCATCGTGTAGGCGATGTTTTCATACTGCTTCATGTCCGCAATCTTGGTGACCTCGACCAACGGGAATGCAGCCTGCACCTTTGCCAGGTTATCAGCCATCAGCTGTTGCTGGTATTCACCTTCTTCCTGGTCGAAGTAGCGCAGCCTGACCTTGAGCACATAGTCGCTGTAGATGGTGTCTCCCTTCTCGTCCGTGGGATGTTCCATCGAGTAGCAGTGGACGTAGCCCTGCTCGCCCTCGCGTGCCGAGGGATTGATCTCGGGAGGTACGAGCCCGATGAAATAGGCCGCGGCGGTCAGTGCGTCGGCATAGCCGTTCTTCTTCCCATGGCCAGGATGCGCCAAGTTACCCTTGAAGTAGTAGGATTGACCGATGGCCGTGAAATTGGCGACGGAATAAAAATCGGGTGTGTTTTTATCGATGTCCACCACAATATCGGGTTTATCGCCGAACACGGTGGGGTCGTAGCGCAGCGCCGCTTTACCAACATCCTCGTTCTGGGTTAAGGCAATCATCACGCGCCCATGCTTGAAGTTTGGGTTGTTGATCAGCTCCTCGGCAAGGGATACAAGGACGGCGCAGCCGGTCTTGTCGTCGGCACCGAGCAGGGTCGAGCCGTCGCTGGTGACGATTGTTTTTCCCTTAAGATCCTTTAAGTGGGCACCTTGTGGCATGCTTGGGCTCAAGGTGATGCCAGCGGGCAGTACCAGGTCGCCGCCGTCATAGTTGCGGTGAACGATGGGGTGAATGTCCGTGCCGGGAGCCTCGGGAGTGACATCGAGATGTGCCATGAACAACACCGAGGGAACGGCCTGCTTCACGTTTGAAGGGATGTCGATATATACATAGTAGTCGCTGGAGAGGGTGACTTTCACATTCTTGCCGCCCAGGGCCTTCACTTCGTCACTGATGAATCGTGCGATCTCGCGCTGACCTTCGGTCATGGGGAACGAAGTCATGCTCGCCTCATCGATAGATTGACTCTCGATGGTCACGTAAGAAAGGAAACGGTCCAGCATTTTCTCCTGGCTGACCTTGACTTGTGCGGTGTTGTTCGCCTTGCTTGCCAGTGCGAGGACTAGCATCAACATTAAGGTAGATAATTTTTTCATAATAAGTATTTTTTGAAATTAGTAATTGTGCTAATTAAACTGCATGGCGTTGCCATACACCATTAGTGATGCGGCAACATCGACAAGTCTGTCACCGCCATGAAAAATTTTTTCGGCTAGATAATTGTTAGTTGAGGACGAGATGGTCGTGGGGGCTGTCTGTGGCTATCTCATGGTCTGTTTTCTTGATGGCACACAAAAAAAACGAAGAGACGCAAATTTTGCGTCTCTAGGGTAGCATTTGGTGGAGAGGATACAGTCCTCGCGTCTTCGGGGATGGGTTACTTCATGAGCTCGCCGATGCTGGTGGTGAGGTTGAACATGAAGGTCGATGCACCAGTGTGGGGGCGGGCAAAGGCGGCTCCGAAGCCAAAGGCCCTTACCTTCAAACCACCACCCACCGAGAGGCCCGACATGAAGTCGCGCTTGTAGGTGGCCATATCGGTGCGGGTGCGGTAGTTGTAACCGATGCCCAGGTAGATGTTGTCGGTGGGCAGGATATCAACGCCGAAGACCAGATGGCGCAACAGGTTGCTGCCGAAGGATTCTTTCTTGATCAGGTCGCTGTTGGGGTTGCTGGTGTCCTGGATTTTGTAATAGGGCGATTTCCAGCGGGCGAGTTCATAGGCGGTGACGTGGAGGCGGATGGGGGCATGGCCCAGCATCTTGCTCACACCCACCTGGATGTCCCAGGGCAGGTTGTCCTTGAACTCGGTGAACTTCTTCACCTGACCACCCAGATTCTTGGCCACCAACGAGGCCGAGAACTCATGGTCGGGGTCATAGAAGTTGATACCCAGGTCGGCGGCGACGGCGCCAGCCGAGTAGTCCTCATACTTAGAGTAGAGATATTTCACCGTGATACCACCGCGGAATTTCTCGCTGATGTCGTGGCTGTAGGTCAGGCTGAAGGCCATGTCGCTGGCATTGAACGTGCCCGTGCGGGAACCATCGATGTCGGCGCCCTGGATGTTGCCGTAGCCGAAGTATTGCACGCCTACCGCTATCGCTCCATGCTCGCTCACGCCCTGGCCGTAACGCAGTCCGGCAAAGTTGGTCTCGCCGATGTAGCGCATGTAGTTCAGTCCCACCTGGTGGTCATATTCGGGTCCCAGCAGGGCGGGGTTCTGCTCGACGAGGTTGATGTCGTCGTCGATGATGGTGAGGTTGTGCCCACCCAGGCCATAGACGTGGCTGGACGAGGGAACGCCCAGGAAGTTATAGGCCGTGGTCTTGGGGGCGTCATCGGCCATGGCATTAATGGCCAAACCAAAGCATGCGGCCAGCAATATGAAGTGACGAAAATAGGTTGTCATATCATCGTTATTTTTGTTTCTATTACAATCAAATAACGAGAAACCCCCGTCATTTATTATAACTGACGAGGGTTTTTAGGTCGCAGGGCCGCGTTACAAAGCGTTGCCCATGGCGTTCAGGGTCGCGAGGTCGCCGCGCTCGAGGGCCACCTTGGCCTGGGAAAACAGGTCTCGGCGGTGCTTGTCAATCTCGGGGTGGCACTTGAGGGCGATGGCGGCGAAGGCCTTGTTGCAGGCCTGCATGTTGTCGAACTGCTCTCGGCTCATCTCTTCCTCGTAGTCCTCAAATTTCATTTCGCCGTCATAGAGCGCCATGATGGCCTGTTCCAGGTCGCGGCGGAACACGACAACCGAGATGGGGGCCATCCAGATGGCGTTGGCGGTACTGTCGCCAATCACGCCGGCGGGGATGCCGCTGGATTGGAGGGCACCCATGACGATGTTGGCGTCAACAGCATTGCTGTACTTGTCAAAAATGACTAATTTCTCATCATTTTCCATAATAACCATTATTTTATTTATTTGGCCTTTAGCCTTTAGCCGTTAGCCGTTAGCCATTAGCCGTTAGCCGTTAGCAGTTAGCTTTTTCTTTTGGCCTTTGACTGTTAGCCCAATGCGGATGCCCGCTAATGGCTAAAGGCTAACAGCTAAAGGCTAATCTCTCATTCACTTGATTCCGCGGGAATTGAGCGCTGCCTGGTAGCGGTGGGCGTTGTCCAGGTGGGACTTGTAGTCACGCGTGAAGTCGTGGTAGCCGCTGAAGTCGGCCCTGGCGCACATGTACAGGTAGTCGTGCTGCGGAGCGTCGAGCACGGCGTCGATGGTCGATTTCTCGGGCAGGCGGATGGGGCCGGGAGGCAGCCCGTCAACGCGGTAGGTGTTGTAGGGCGAGTTAATCTGGGTCATGGGCACGGTGATGCGCTTGATCGAGAAGTCGCCGATGGCAAATTTTACCGTCGGGTCGGCCTGCAGGCGCATGCCCTGCTGATAGCGGTTCAGGTACAGGCGGGCCACCTTGCCGCGCTCGTCGGCCTTGCTGGTCTCCTCCTCGACAATCGAGGCAACCGTCGCCACCTGGTCGGGTGTGAGGCCCAGACGCTCGGCCTTGGCCTTGCGCTCGGCGGTCCAGAAGTCGTTGTAATAGTCGTGCATGCGGTCCAGCATCTTCTCGGGCGGAGTGTTCCAGTAGAACTCATAGGTGTCAGGCATCAGCAGGCAAGCGATGGTCTGGGGCGTCTTGCCGTACTTGGCGCACAAGGCGCTGTCATTGATGGCCTTGCGCATGGCGTCGGGGCCGTCCATGAAGGTCTCTCCCCAGCGCTGGGCAAACTCGTCAAGGGTGCGCACATTGTTGAAGGTGAAACGTATGCCGCTTTGGGCACCGTTCTTGATAAAGCGGGCCGCGGTGAAGGGTGACATGCCCTGCGGGATGCGGAAGGCACCCTCACGGTTCTCGACCTTGGCGCCCATGAGTTTGAGCATCGTTCCCACGCGTTTGCCGTAGGTGGCATCCACACGGGTCTGGACGCTGTCGCTGATCGACTCGATGGTGCTGCCCTTGCGCATCTTGATCAGTCCTTCGGCCGGTGCTCCGCTCAGCAGGTAGGGAGAAAGGCAGGCCAGGATGATGATCAGCACGGCGGCGAGGACACCGGCAATAATCCATTTGGTTTTCTTTGATTTCATTTCCTTTGTGATATTGTTAATGATATATGAGTCATTATGATTGCACGGGTATGGTCGTGACAAGCAGATTGGCCTGGCCGGTCATGAGCACTTCATCGGCCACGGCAGGTACCAGTGCGGTCTCGCCGCGGGCCAGCGTCACCGCGGGGCATCCCGGAGCCTCGAGTACCGTGTCGCCCTCGATACACATCATCACCACGAATGAGTGAGGCTGTGCCAGGGGCAAGGTGAAACGCTGGTCAACGTCCACACGCCACACCTCAAACATCGGGCAGCGATTCAGTCGCGTCACCCCGGGCATGACAGTTGGGTGGTCATTCACCAGGCTTTCCAGCGGGGTATAACTCAGGGCCTCGCATGCCTGCTGGGTGTGCAGTTCACGCAGGTTGCCGTCGGCATCACGCCTGTTGTAGTCAAACACGCGGTAGGTGATATCGCTCGCCTCTTGTATCTCGACCAGCAGGTTGCCAGCACCGATGGCGTGGATTTGACCCGCGGGGATGAAAAAAGTGTCCCCCTTCTTTGACGGCGTGGCGTTGACCACGTCCAGGATGGTGCCGTCGGCTATGCGGCGCTCATACTCCTCGGGGGTCATCGGTCGGTTAAAGCCCGTCCTGATGAGGGCTCCCGGGTCGGCTTGCAGGATATACCACATCTCGGTTTTGCCCTTGCAGCCGTGGCAACGCATCGCCATCTCGTCATCGGGGTGAACCTGGATGGAGAGGTCGCGCTTGGCATCGATATACTTGAACAACAACGGGAAACTGTCGCCGTAGCGGCGATAAACGTCATCGCCCACCAGGTCGGTACCATAGCGTTGTACCAGTTCGGTGAGCGTCAAGCCGCTGTCCTCACCCTCGGCAACGACCGACTCGTGGCCGGGCATGGGGGACAATTCCCAACTCTCCCCGATAGGTGAGTCGCAAGGCGGCAATCGCTTGAGTGCCATCAGTTTATCGCCGCCCCACAGGACGGTCTTCAGGACATTATTGAACTTGAAAATCTGCATATCCGATATATTTAACTGACAAAGGTAATGAAAATAGTTTTCAATTAGCGCTATGTAGCATAATTTTTACATTTAAAAATAACGAGGACAAGGCGGTGACGGGTGTCGTCGTGCCTTGTCCTCGATAAGGAAAACCTAACGCGGTTGTGTTGAGCGGGAAACTAGAATTTCATGTACATCTTGCGGTTGCGGCCCGGGCGGTGGCTCACGTGGATCCAGCGGCAGCCCTTCTCATCGATGCACTGGTCAACGGGCAGATCGAGCCGCTTGATAAGGGCCAGCAGGCGTCGGTTGCAGGCTGAAGAGCCGACGGTGATGTCGGCGGCTTCTCCGCGCTGGTGCTGGCTGTAGGGCGTTCCTCCCACGATCTTGTTCAACTCGGGGCAACGGTAGCCGCTGTTGACCCAGATGGGGCCTCCCCAAGCCTCGCGCAGCGGGTCGAGCACGTTGTCGACGAGTGCGTGGAGCGCTTTGACGGCACTGTCGGGCGGCCTGTTGTCGATGCCCAGGCGGCGTGCGGTCTCGGAGTGCACAAGCTCCCTGATGGTGAAGTGCTTCATCGGTTAGAGATGCGCATGTGCGCCTTGGGGTAGCGCAGCACCAGGCAGGAGGCCTCGGTCATCACCAGCGCGTCAACGTTGCGCACGCCGCTCTTCTTGAGGTTGAGTTGCTCGGTGCTGAAGGGGATATGGGTGTACTTCTGGATATACTCGGGATCGATGATCATGCCGCACTCCTCCATGCCCATCTCATCGAACACCTCGCTCAGCAGCAGGTACAGGCAACCAAACTTCGAGCGCAACTCGGTGAAGTCAATGCCCCACTTGCTCACGTGCTGGTTGGCGGTGATGATGCGCGTGTAATCGAGCTTGCTGATGCGGCTGATGAGTCCGCTGCCGCCGATGAGGATCTTGCGCTTGCTGCCGGCGTTGCCCGTGAAGGCCTTGCGCATCAGGTCCACCATCTCGTTGATGGAGAACTCGGTCGAGGACTCCAGGAAGATGTCCTTTCCCGCCTGGTTCCAGATGCCGCCGGTGAAGTAGATGTACTCCTTCTTGTTGTTGTCCCACAGCTGGCGGGGCACACCGAAGAGGAACGACTTCTCCATGCCCAGGCGCATGTCATAGACCGCGGCCTCTTCCTGATCGCTCATAGTCCAGCCCACCTCCTTGTTGGACAGGCGCTGCAGCGTGGACTGCTCGACCTGCATCTTGAAAATCTGGCACAGGTTGCGACCCTTCTGCGGCAGGGCCTCGAACTGCGGTGACTGGACGTCCAGTTCGCTGGCTGCGCGTCCCATGCGCACGAGGTTGGAGCCCTCAAAGAGGTTAGGGATGCAATTCTTGACGCCGTTCACGGTGGGGCCGTTGACCGCCATCACCGTCAGGCCGTTGTTGTCCCTGTCGAGGACGTAGAGCATCAGGTCATGGCCGCTCTCCTCGTTGCCCTCGCCACCGTAGCCCGGTGTTCCCTTGACCAGGATGGTGTCGGTGGGGTCAAAGATCTCGTCGTTGACGGTGTGGATGACAGTCGTGGGCGCGTTGCCGTTGGATGCCGTGTTGACTTCATCGACGTCCTCGGCCAACTCGGTCAACGTCGGCTTGGTGTCCACGCTGTAATAATCGACGATCATGCTGCCCGCGTGCTTGCTGCCGCCATAGCGCGAAATCTGGTCGATAGGCGTTGACATGGGGCGGATCTTGACGATTTGCTGGTCAATCTCGTTGAGCAGCAGGTCAGGCGAACCCTCACGCGTGAGGTCGGTGGTTAACGGTCCGTCAACGACGTGTTTTCCGTTCTCGACACCGCCGATGAGCATGCCGACGGCAAGCGTCGCTTCGGTGCCGCCACCGCCCATGCACGAGGCCAGGATGGCGATGAGAATCACGGTGATGACAAAGATGACTAACTTCTTGTGGTTGCGCATCCAGCGCATAGCGTTGATAAAATTGTTGTACTTCATGGCCTTTAAATGTTTAAAAATAAAACGATTATCTATTCACTTTTATCTCTTATCTCTTATCTCTTATCTCTTATCTCTCTCTCAGTCGTCCCAGATGCTGCGGCGGCAGTAGCGTGGAAAGACCGGTTGGGTTAACGGCTCTTCGTCCTGAGGCTGAGGATGCAGCACCGTCTCGATTTTCTCGTTGCGGCCGCGCAGGTAACCTTCGGCATCGGCGTTCTGCACGTCGTCATCGTGGGTGATGCCGCGGGCCAGGGTGGAGAGCACCTCGGGCGTGAGTGCTGTCGCATCGATGCCTTCGGCAAGTCGGGTCAGGCGGCTGGCGGCATCCTCGTCCAGCCCCAGCTCGGCGATACGTTCGGCGAGGGTGGGGGAGGCGGCCTGCTCCTGCGGCTGCTCCACGGGTTGTTCACTCTGGTGAAAGGGCGGTGGCGTGACCACCGTCAGTTCGGGATTTTCATGTTCATTCATGGCTTAAAATGTTTTTAGTGATTAATTTTCGTCCAAAGGGACGGTTCTTTTGGACGAAACTGCTGTCCATCTATCCGTCCATTTGGTTTTTTTGTGTCTTAGTGTGTCATGTTGGCGATTTTGCGGTCGCGCTGGCGGCGAAAGGCCTCGAAGGTGTCATACACGTCGCTCAAGGCGATGTTGGAGTTCTCGCTTTGCAGCTGGTAGGCTCCGCCGCTGTTGACGGTGGGATTCTTGCCCTGGAGCGCTCCGCTGACCCCGCTGATTTCCTCGAACAGCTTCATCTGCAGTTCGATCATCTGATAGGCCCCGGTATTGGTGCCGCTGCCGCAGACCTGCTCGGGCTTGGCATCGCTGTAGCGCGGGTTGTAGGGTAGCAGGCCGTTGGCGTTAGACCAGCATCGGCGTGCGTCTTCCCAGGTCCATCCGTCGGGCAAAGCGGTCTCGGGGAACAGGAGGACACCCTTGGCGCTGGATCGCATCACCTGGTCGAGCAGCGAAATCATGCGGTTAACGTGTTTCTGGCTGTCAATCAGGTCTTCGACCACGGCATGGACCTCGCCATCGGTGAGCGGGTAGAGCTTGATGACAAACGGATGGCCGCCATGGGCCCACGGGGAGTCGTACTCGGCGAGCAAGTCGCCCATCGGACTGAACCACCGGCAGTGCCACACGGTGGCGATGTCCCATCGGGTGGTGACCTCGGGACGCCCCCTCAAGCGGCGGGCGGCGGCAATGGGTTCGACGGTCAATGTCCCCTCGCGGCGGTTGTGGCAGACGATGACCTCGCGACTCTCGAGGGTCCACACCTCGATGGCGCGGCACTTGCCGTCGCGGGCATTCCAGAAGTCGGTCCCCAGTTGCGAGTCGGCGCCCAGGCGGGTCGTGAAGTCGGCCATACGGGAGTCGGCGCGGTCGGTGTAGAGGCGTCGCACCCATGCCGCCTTGCGCTGGTTGCCACCTGCCACGCGGCGCAGCAGCTGGGCGATGCTCAGGTCGTGCAACTGGCCGATGAGTTCGCAGTCCCAGGCCCGGGTGTCGTTCATCGCCCCTGTGAACATGCGGTTGATGTTCACGTTATCGACCCTCACCCGTTCGCTCTCGCCCGGTTCATGGCAGGTATCCACCCGCTGGACGCAACAGCCCGAGATTAGGAACTCCTCGAGCGCTCGGCTGTCGAGTTCGTCAAGCTCGTTTTGACGGCCGATTTCGTTCACCGATGCCTCGGCCTGCTTGTCGTCGCGCTTGATGTACTGTGAGCGGAATCGCCCCACGATGGTCTTGACCAGTTGCCTGATCAGGTTGTTGGTGATGCTGTGGCAACCTTGTCCGGCCATAAACTCGGCCTCGGTCATCAGGCAGCCGTTGTGGTCCCTCACCAGGTCTCCCCACTGGTTGCCGTAGGTGAACCGCTTGTTCCTGAGCCTCGCTTGCCGCAACCCTGCCGCGTTCATCCATGCCTGGTAAGCCGCATGGAGCACGCGGGTGTGTTGTTCGTTGTTGGTTGGTGTTTTCATGGTCATGATGAATAAGTTTAGAGTTTAGAGTTTAGTGTTTAGAGTTTAAAGTTTAAAGGGGGTGCCACTCGTGGATGATTGAGTGGGGTGTCCCTTGTCGTTGTTGACGCTGCAAAATTACAATCCCGTGCAAGCGTTGCACCATGTCAAAAAGCACGGTAGCCAAATTTTTCCGTTTTTTTAGGGTGGCCTATCATAAATATTTGTATCTTTGCAGTTCGTATTGCGGGCAAGGTGCCCGCTCAACTAACATAAAGTCAAGTTATAATGGCAGACATCACTATCGCAGGCGTCATGCGCGCGGGGGCTTATTCGCCCAACCATATCGGCAACGACACCGCCATCTTCAACCTCGTGGCAGAGCAGCTGCGCAAGCGCGGCTGTCAGGTCAACGTGTATAGTGAAGATCAGTTCAACAATCAGGAAATCAACGAGCCGGTCGTTCTCGCCATGTGCCGCGAGCGCGCCAGCATCGCCAAGTTGCAACGCCTCGAGGACGAGGGCAAGCTGGTCATCAACTCGGGCTACGGCATCGAGAATTGCACCCGTGAGCGTATGACTCGCATCCTGCTGGGCAACGGCATCCCCTATCCCGAGAGCCTGATTGTCAACACCAACGAGAATATCAAGAACCAGCTCAAGAAGGCAGGCTTCAAGTCGTGCTGGATCAAGCGAGGCGACTTCCACGCGATGCACAAGGAGGACGTGAGCTACGTGCGCCACCCCGAGGAGGCTCAGGAGGTGCTGCAGGAGTATTTCTATCGTGGCATCACCCGCGCCGTGATCAACGTTCACCTGACCGGTGACCTGGTGAAATTTTACGGCGTGAAGGGCTCGCAGTTCTTCTACTGGTTCTACCCCTTTGACGAGGGTCACAGCAAGTATGGCTGGGAAGAGGTTAACGGCCACAGCCAGGGCATCGACATCGACCTCAAGGACCTCAAGGACATCTGTTCGCGCGCGGCCGAGGAATTGAACGTCGTCATCTACGGTGGCGACTGCATCGTGGACCCCGACGGCACCATCCGCATCATCGACTTCAACGACTGGCCCAGCTTCGCGCCGTGCCGCAACGAGTCGGCTCCCCACATCGCCAAGGCCGTCCTTGCTCAGGCCAAGGCTCATCTGGGACTCTAAAAAAGAGCTAGGAGTTGACATCTCTAGACTCTCTGGAATCTCTAGATGATCTAGAGCCTCTAGAGAAAATTGAAAACTGTAAAACTAAAACACATGACACTAAAAGAAGAATACAACGCCTCCCTCAAGTCGATGGATACCGAGGAGTGGTTTGATTTGCACTTCCACCGTCCACTGGGATTCCTGTGGGCAAAATTCTTTGCCAAATTGGGCGTCAGCCCCAACGCCATCACCGTGGCGAGCATTTTCATGGGTGTGGCAGGTGGCATGCTGCTCTACTTCGGGCAGCCCGACTTGGCATGGCTCAACTGGGTGGGCATGCTGCTCATCACGTGGGCCGACACCTTTGACAGCGCCGACGGCCAGCTGGCGCGCATGACCCAGCAGTATTCGCGCATGGGGCGCATCCTGGACGGCGTCAGCGGCGACTTCTGGTTCGCAGCAATCTCTTTTGCCTTGGTATTTAGGGAATTGGACTTCGGCGACAGCCTGTTGGGCAATTATTTTTCCAACAATGAATGGCAGATTTGGGCCCTCGGTATCGCTTCGGGCGTGAGTCACGCGCTACAGGCAGCCATGGCCGACTATTACCGTCAGTTCCACCTCTATTTCCTCAAGGGACAGCAGGGTAGCGAACTCGACAACTCGGCCAAGTTGGGCGAACAGTACCGTGTGCTGGAGTGGGGACGCAACTTCTGGAGCAAGATGCCGCTGTTCTTCTACCGCGGCTATACCGCCAACCAGGAGCACATGACTCCCAACATGCAGCGCCTGCGCCGCGCCTTGAACGAGAAATACGGCGAGGACGGCGTGCCTAGCCAGGAGTTCCGCGACTACTTCCGCCAGTTGAGTTTGCCGCTGATGAAGTACACCAACATCCTGACCTTCAACACACGCATCATCGCCTGCTTTATCGCAGTGCTCATCAACATGCCGTGGCTCTACTTCGCCTTTGAGGTCGTGGTGCTCAACCTGCTGCTCATCTACATGGTGCTGCGCCACGAGGGGATCTGCAAGAAAGCCATCAAGAGAGTTAATAGTTAAGAGATAATAGTTAATAGACGGGAAATATTCCCGGCAGCTCTTTACAAAAAAATCAGGGTCCTTAGGGTCGTTAAAGACCTTAGGGACCTTATTCATTCTGTTCGTTTCGTTCGTTCTGTCCGTTTCGTCCGCGCGTGCGTGCAGGAAAAACGGATGAGATGATTAGCCGAAATCGGCGAAGTCCACACTGGAAAAATGAGGCGAGTTTTGTCAAGATTCACGTGTACTCGCGGACGAAACGGACGAAATGAACGAAACGAACGAAACGTAAAACTATATCATCATTAATTCAATTGGAATTGGTGTGTCAAAACTTGCGATGACACAATTTCCATTTCATTCAATTTATATATATTTATATATATAACAAAAAAACGGACGAAACGGACGAAATGAATGAAATGAACGGCTGAAGCCGTAGATGATGTTTCAAGAGGGTTGACTGGAAGACAAGAAAGGCAAGAAGGACAAACAGATTTTATTGGCAACCAATAAATGATCTTTATTGTCCTTCTTGTCTCCAAATAATTCTTAGCGCCTTGACGTGAGGCAGGGATGTGGACACCCCCTAAAGTCTAATGTCTAACGTCTAAAATCTAACGTCTAATGTCTAACGTCTAACGTCTAAAATCTAACGTCTAACGTCTAACGTCTAATATCCAAAGATATCCTCGAGCGTCAAGCGGTGGATGGGAGCGATCTGCTGCAGACCTTCCATATCGAGTTCCTTCTCGTCACCCAGGATGAGGTAACGGTAGGGCTTGCCAGCCATAGAACGCTGCTCAAAGTTCACGATGTCCTTCAGCTGGAGGCCGGGCAGGGCGTTGAATACCACCGAGTTGATGTCATAGTCCAGACCCAGGCGCTGGGCGGCGATGTAGGCCCACAGCACGTTGCCGCGAACGGTACGACGGCTGGCCAGCTTCTTCATCAGCGACTCCTTGGCCAGAGCAAAGGCGCCCTCGCTCTGGGGGATGGTGCCCACGATGTTGTTGAACTCGCGAACGCAGTCCATCATCTTGTCGTTCTGGGTGATGATGTAGGTCATGGCGTACTCGGGGTGGGGCAGCAGGCTGGGCTGGGTGTAACGGGCAGCGGCCGAGTAAGCCAGGCCACGAGCCTCGCGCAGCTCCTGGAAGACGATACCGTTCATGCCACCGCCAAAGTACTCGTTAAACAAGTTGATCACGGCTGCGTGTTCGGGAGCCCACTGGGTGCCCTCGTTGTGGTACTGCATCATGTAGATGTTCTTGGCATCGTAGGGTGCCAGCAGAATCTCGGTCGTCGGGGTAACCTGCTCCATGTAGTCGATGCCCACGGGCACGGGGGCGAGGCTCTTCTTGGTCTTGTGGACCTTGCTCAGGCACTTGTCGAGCTGCTGCTGCGACATCGGGCCGTAGTAAACCACGCTGTGCTGCATGTTCCTGAGACCCTTCACGAGGCTCAGCAGTTCGGCGGGCTTGGTGTCACGCAGCTGCTGTGCGCTCAGGATGTTGGTGTAGGCGTTGCGCGGACCGTACATACCGTATTCGGTCAGGCGGTTGAAGCACTCTTCCTGGTTGCTCTTGGCATCGTTGCGCATCTTGATGATGGCGTCAACCATGTTGCTGTAGGCATCCTCGTCAACGCGGGCATTCTGCATCAGGTCCTCGAGGAGCTTCATGGCCTCGGGCATGCTCTCGTTAAGGCCGCTCAGGTAGATGTACAGGTTGTTGTCGCTGACGCTGAAGTTCAGGTTGCAGGCCAGCTTGTACATGCGCTGCTTGAACTGCTGGGCCGTGAGTTTCTTGGTTCCCAGGTAGTCCAGATAGCTCAGCGCGGTCTCGTAGCGCAGGTCGGCGGTGTTACCGAAGTCATACTTGTAGGTCAGCGTGAACAGGTCGTCCTGGGTGTTCTGCTTGTAAAGCAGCGGCAGGTTCTTGCTGGTCTTGCCGACGGTCATCTCGGTCTTGTAGTCCACAAACTGCGGATGGATGGGCTCAACCTCCTCGCCCAGGATGTTGCGGACGAAGTCGCTCTGCATGTCGCGGTTGGTGGGAATCGGGGTGATGGCGGGCTTGTCGATCTTCTTGGCGGTGGTGTCCTCGCCCATGCGCTTGTAAACGCACACAAAGTTGTCGTTCATGTAACGGTTGGCAAAGGCCACGATCTGGTCCTTGGTCATGCCGCTCATGCGGTCAAGTTTGCCCACCTCCTGGGCCCAGTCCACATGGTTGATATAGGCGTTCACCAGCTGACGGGTGCGGGAGGCGTTGTTGTCGAGGGCGCGCAGGTAGTAGAGCTTGTTGTTGTTCACAACGCTCACCAGCAGGTCGTCGTCAAAGTCGCCGGCGCGCAGCTTGGCCAGCTCGCCAAGCATGAGCTCACGCACCTGCTCCAGGGTCTGACCCTCGTTGGGGTAGCCCAGAACCATGAGCATCGAGTAGTCGGTCATGGCGTCGAAGTAGGCACCGCTGGACATCACCTTCAAGGGCTGGTTCAGGTTCAGGTCCATCAGACCTGCCGTGCCGTTGGAGAGCATGTCGGCAATAACCTCGACGGTATCGGCCTGCAACGAGTTGGCGGCACCGAAGCGCCAGCCCAGGGCCACAAATTCGGCCTCCTGGCCCACCACTGTCGTGTCGATGGGCGCGGCAATGGGCTGCATCGGCGCGAACTCGGGACGGTACAGGTTGTAGTTGGGCTCCCAGCTGCCGAAGTGGCGCTCGAGGATGGCAATCACCTCATCGGGGTCAAAGTCGCCAGCCATACAGATGGCCACGTTGTTCGGGCAGTAGTAGTTCTTGAAGTAGTTCTTGATGTTGGTGATCGACGGGTTCTTCAGGTGCTCCTGAGTACCGATGGTCGTCTGCGTGCCATAGGGGTGGGTGGGGAACATCTTGGCGTTCATGGCTTCGAACAGCTTCCACTGGTCCTTGGCAATGCCGATGTTGTACTCCTCATACACGGCCTCGAGCTCGGTGTGGAAACCGCGGATGACCATGTTCTGGAAACGGTCGGCCTGGATGCGGGCCCAGCGGTCCACCTCGTTGGCGGGGATGTCCTCGGTATAGCAGGTCACGTCGGTGCTGGTGTAGGCGTTGGTGCCCTGACCGCCGATGCCGGCCATCAGTTTGTCATACTCGTTGGGAATGTTGTACTTGGCGGCAAGCTGCGAGATGCTGTCGATCTCGTGGTACAGCACGCGGCGACGCTCGGGATCCTTCACCAGGCGGTACTGCTCGTAGCGGGCCTCGATGGTGTCGAGCAGGGCGCGCTCGGCCTCATAGTTGCTTGTGCCATACTGCTTGGTGCCCTTGAACATCAGGTGCTCCAGGTAGTGGGCCAGACCGGTGGTCTCGGCGGGGTCGTTACGCGAGCCGGTGCGCACGGCGATGTGGGCCGAGATGCGCGGACTCTGGTGGTTAACACTCAGGTACACCTTGAGGCCGTTGCTCAACGTGTACATCTGCGTGCCCATCGGGTCACCGGGGACCGTCTGTGCCGCAGGTGCTTTGGCGGCCATGCCCATAAAGACCAGGCAGGCCATCATCATCATGAAAAATTTCTTCATTACTTGTTTGTCGTTTAGTTTATTGTTTAAATGATATGATTGGTTTCCGACTGGCAAAGGTAATACTTTTTTGATAAACAGTTAATAGTGAATGGTGATTTATAGTGAATAGTTGATGTTGAGCAGTTAATCGTGGACGGTGAGACCTTGCCCGTGGTTGTTGCGGTTGCTTTTAATCTGTTGAAAATGAGCAAGTTGTATTTCTTGTTTTTCTTGCTCTCTATTTATTAATGTGTGAATTGTGGTTAATTCTGTGGAAATGTGGTGGTTATTTGGGAAATATTTTGTACCTTTGCGCGATTTTTTTACAATATTAGAGTAAATATTTTATGACACCTACTACTAAAACCATCGTACTGAGTGATGGACGTGAGATCACTCTGCAGACTGGAAAGCTTGCTGAGCAAGCCGATGGAGCTGTTGAATTGAGGTTTAACAACACGATGTTGTTAGCCACCGTATGTTCGGCCAAGGAGGCCGACGAGGGCGTGGACTTCATGCCCCTCACTGTTGAATACAAGGAGAAATTCTCGGCCTATGGCCGTTTCCCCGGCGGTTTCACCCGTCGTGAAGGACGCGCCAGCGACTACGAGATCTTGACCGCCCGCCTGGTCGATCGCGTGTTGAGGCCCTTGTTCCCCTCTAACTATCATGCCAACACGATCGTTCACATCTTGATGTTCTCGAGCGACGGTGTTGACGCCCCCGATGCCCTGGCAGGTCTTGCCGCATCGGCAGCCATCGCGGTGAGCGATGTCCCCTTTGAAGAGCCCATTGCCGAGGTGCGCGTTGCTCGCATCAACGGCGAATTCGTTATCGACCCGACGTTTGAGCAGATTGAGAAAGCTGACATGGAATTGATGGTAGGTGCGACTTACGATAATATTATGATGGTCGAGGGCGAA
>CACYSG010000039.1 GCA_902776955.1 uncultured Bacteroidales bacterium
CGCTACCGGCCTGAGCGAGATGAACGCCGACAAGGCTGTTGCTGGCGTACGCTACTTCAACATGGCTGGTCAGGAGATGACCGAGGCTAACGGCATGACTATCGTCGTTACCACCTACACCGACGGCACCACCAGCACCGTTAAGGTGATGAAGTAAGTCGCTAGTCGCAACTGAATCAAATAAGGAAAGGCGCAAACTGTTTGCGTCTTTTCTTTTTGTACGACGGGCATGTCATACATCTGTGGTGAAAGTCCACTTGGGGCGTAGTCACCGACGAACCCTATAGCGACTTGCAAGTTTCAACCGGCGACGGTTGGGAGAGAGGAAGCAATAGCGAAATCGTGGCTTGACGAACAGGAATCAGATACTAAGGCGTATCAAGCGGACAAGTCGGCAAAACGCGACGAAGTTCCCAAAGGTGACCGTAACCTTGATGCGTAAATCTGGCGAGTAAACGATGAAAGATGTATGGTTTATCCCGTGAGGTCTCGGCAGCGACAAAGGCCGTAGTAACAACGAATGCCGAGAAGTCAGTAGAGGCCGAAGTAGCGGACTGCGAGCCAGTCAAAGCGAAGGGCCGAATAATTTGTAACGTTAATCAAGAATGTATGTCCCGTGCCGAATAGCCGACGAGACGAGTCGTTAAGAGTGAAACGTAAATGAACCGAAGCCGACGCAGGGGATAGGCATAATCGGTCGGGAGCGGAAATTAAGAAAGACGGAAGATGAAACTAATTGAAGAGATACTCAGCACCGAGAACGTGCGTGTTGCCCTTTACAAGGTTATTGCCAACAAGGGCGCGGCAGGCATAGACGGCATGGAGGTGGCGCAGCTGCGCGACCACATGAACGCCAACTGGTGGAGTATCAAGCAGTCAATCCTTGAGCGGAGCTACAAACCCGCCCCTGTCCGTCGGGTTGAAATCCCGAAACCGAACGGTGGTGTTCGCAAGTTGGGCATTCCGACAGTAGTAGACCGTACGCTTCAGCAAGCGATAGTGCAGGTGTTAAGTCCCATCTTCGAGCAGGAGTTCCAGGAGAACAGCTACGGCTTCCGCCCTGGCAGGAGCTGTGAGCAGGCCGTACTGAAGCTGCTGGAATACCTCAACGAGGGTTACGAGTGGATAGTTGACATAGACTTGGAGAAGTTCTTTGACAACGTCCCTCAGGACAAACTGATGAGCTACATCGGTCGTGTAATCCAAGATCCGGACACCGAGTCTCTGATACGCAAGTATCTCAAGTCGGGCGTGATGGAGAATGGGATGTACCACCCGACAGCACTCGGCACGCCCCAAGGCGGCAACCTGTCGCCGCTGCTGAGCAACGTGATGCTGAACGAGCTTGACAAGGAACTGGTCAGGCGCGGACTGCGCTATGCCCGTTATGCCGACGACTGCGTGATAGCGGTCGGCAGCAGTGCGAGCGCAAACCGAGTGATGCACACCATCACCACATGGATAGAGCGTAAACTCGGCTTGAAGGTGAATGCGACCAAGACGCACGTCAGCCGCCCGAGCAAGTTGAAATATCTCGGCTTCGGCTTCTACAAGAACCCGCAGACGGGCAAATGGGCATCCCGCCCGCATGAAAGCTCGGTCGAGAAGTTCACCCGCAAGCTCAAGCGGTTGTGCAAACGCTCATGGAGCATCTCCATGGCTAAACGCATATCGTTGCTCAATCCCGTGATACGCGGATGGGTAAACTATTTTGCCATCGGCATGATGAAAGGCAAGTTGGCAGACATAGATGCCCACCTTCGCACGATGTTGCGCAAAGTGATATGGAAGCAATGGAAAACCCCGAGCAAACGGGCATGGGGACTTCGGAAGTTAGGCGTTGACAACGACTTGGCACGACTGACATCCTATTGGGGCGACCGCTACGAATGGGTAGTGAGGCGAACCTGCGTTGCCAAGTGCATATCCAAAGAAATCCTTTCGCGCAAAGGCTTGGTGAGTTGCCTTGACTACTATTTGATTAGACACTCTTTGAAAACAAATTAAACCGCCGTATGCCGAACGGCACGTACGGTGGTGTGAGAGGAAAGGAAACGAAAGTAGGTCTGTGTAATTATAAAAATATAGATATATCTTTGTGCCAGATTCATGAGATGACCAACTTTTGATGAAATAACCGCTTTTTTATTAACTTTTAAATCAATCATTCACAATGAAAAAAATCTTTACATTGTTTGCGGTGGCCGCAATGGTATTTGCCGCACAGGCTAACGTGATAACCGTAGCCGAGGGTTCTGAGACTAACTTCCATTTCCCCATCAACGGTTTGTATTATGACACCGAGCGCACTATCAGCCAGATGATTTATCCTGAGTTCATGCTCACCGATCTGGTAGGTGCTGAGATTTCCGAGCTCAAGTTCTATGCACGTGACCCGATCGCCCTTTCTGGTGGAAGTTTCCAGCTCTCGATGAAGGTAGTTCCTCAGACTGAGTTTGCCACAGCAAGTGCCATTGTGCTGGCCGAAGACGATGTCTATGGCACTGGCACTGCCGTTCCGGGTGTAACCGAGTTTGTCATCACGCTTGACAGGCCCTTTGTCTATGAGGGTGGCAACCTGCTTATCGAGACCAAAGTGATCATTCACGGCAATTATTCCACTACCGCTTTTTATGGTATTACCACCGGCCTTTACGGCGGTTTCTTCGGCTTCTACAATATGTACGGTGCCTTTGCCGCTAACACCGAGGCTTTCTTGCCTCAGGTGACCTTCACCATTGGTGATTCCCAGTTCACCCTGGGTGACGTCAATGGTGACGGCGTTGTGAACGTCACCGACGCAACCATGCTGATTGGTCTGATTCTCGTTGGCGATCCCCTTGCCAGCGACTATCCCGCAGGTGACATGAACCAGGACGGTGTCCTGAACGTTTCTGACGTTAACATGCTGATCAATCAGGCTCTGACCGGTGATTAAGTTCCAGGCTTAGATTCACAGTAAAACCTTTTCTGGTGGCGACAGTGCATCATGAATGTCGTCACCAGTATTTTTCATAGATTACTGTCCACTAAAACGCCTTGGTGTAGAAGCCCCAGGATGAGGGCGTGTCAAAATTTTGACTCGGCAATATAACCGTGCTATCACACGGGAAAGCTTGTGCAAACCGAGGGCAATGATGCTTGCATCAATTGCTAAGGTGCTGCCAAACTTCGGGAAATCAAGCAAATTTTTAAATTAACGTTAGTTCGACGAAAGTATACATTAAATGTCAATGAGTTAGCCATCTGAGACCAGTAGAGACGCAAAATTTTGGATAAATTTGGCGGCACTTCAACCATTGATGCAAGCATCATGGTATTCAGTTTGCACAAATTTTGCGTCTCCAATCGGTAGAAATTACCATTATGCTATCCCTGAGACGCAAAATGTTGGATAAATTTGGCGGCACTTCAACCATTGATGCAAGCATCATGGTATTCGGTTTGCACAAATTTTGCGTCTCTGCAGACTAGAAGCATTGAGCATCAGTATTTTAATTTCGTCGAGCTCGCGGTAAATTAAAATTGATATTATTATCATATTCATAAAAATTTTATAATTAATTTGATTAATTTCCCGCCCGCAGGGCGGTTATTGTTCTAGTGGTTAAGTTCTGGCACATCCTCTTTTTGGGGGCTGGCCATCGGTAGAAATGTAAGTTGAATTTTGGCTTTTTGGGGGATTTGTATTACCTTTGTGCTACCTTTATGCTATCATTATTAATAAAAGAAAAGCTTATGAAAAGAATCTTGCTGTTTGCGGCTGCGGTATGGGCTGTGGTTGTCGTTCAGGCTCAAGTTCCGCAGTTTTCTTCCAGGGATTTTGAGGGATGGGTCTATTCCAATCCTGCCACTCCGCTTACTCAGAGCAACATCTTGAACAATCGCATCTACCTCTACACGACCCGAAACGGCCTGCAGCTCACTTTGACCTCGCCGTCATTCACCTGTAGCGCGGGACAGGTTATTGACATGAAAGTCACCTGGATCACCGACCAGTGGAAGACCGAAGGCTTCAATGTGAGCAAGGTGGCCCTCACGGCGGCCATCCTCGACGAGGACGGGGCGGCCCTCGATTCGGTGACGTTTACCCCCGTCAGCGTGAGCTACACCAACATGGTCAATCTGTCGTTGACCATGCCGCGAGGGCTGTCCACGGCCAGGTTGCGCTTCGCCTCATGGGAGGCCGATGTCAACAGCAACGGCGCCGTGCGGCAAATCGAGATGACTTCCATGCTGGTGGGCGATGTCAACCAGGACGGCGAGGTAACTGTTGCCGATGTCAATGCCGTGCTCGACGTGATCCTGGGCGGCGATGACGAGGAGTTGCGGCAGCGGGCCGACGTCAACCGTGACGGCGAGGTCAGCGTCGCCGATATCAATAGGGTGGTGGATATCATCCTCCAATAGGCCCGATAAGGGCTTGAAAAGGCCGTTTTCAACCAATTCCAAGCCTTTTCCAGGTCATTTGATGAAGAATTGTAATAATTTGATATAAAAATTTGCATAGTCCGTTTTTTTGTTATACTTTTGCTTGATTTCTTATCACTTGAACCGAAATTTGCGTGAAAAAAAGTGAAAAAGTGGCCTAATTAGCCTTTAAAATGGCGCATTTGGTGTGTTTTTCATTCTTAAAGAACGTTAAATTTTGGCCGTATTAGAAATTTATATTACTTTTGCCAAAAATTTGTCTAATAGTGTTTAATAAAAATTTATTAAAATGAAAAAGATTATCTTGACTTTAGCCCTTCTCATGGGCGTGTTTGCTGCTCAGGCTCAGTCTCTGGAGCAGAACAAGTTCTTTGACAACTGGTCGGTAACCCTCAAGGGTGGTGCTATCATGCCGTTCCAGGGTTATGCTTTCTGGCCCAGCGCTCGTGGCATCTTCGGTATGGAGATCAAGAAGCAGCTGACTCCGGTCTTCGGTCTGGGCGTTGAGGGTGAGGCTACCATCAACACCACCAGCTGGTGGAAGGAGCCCAACTACTGGGGACCCAAGAGCCCGAACATCATCGACCACACTCTGGCCGGTATGTTTGGTACTGTTAACCTGAGCAACCTCTTCGGTGGTTACAAGGGCAAACCTCGCTTCTTCGAGCTTGAGGGCGTTATCGGTGCTGGTTGGCTGCACGCCTTCCACCGCGGTGAGTCTGCCGACGTTTATGGCAACGACTACAACAGCTGGTACACCAAGGCTGGTGCCAACCTGAACTTCAACTTCGGTGAGAACCGTGCTTGGACCTTCAGCTTGAAGCCCAGTGTTGTTTGGGACATGAACGGTGACGTTATGATTCCTTACCGCTTCAACAGCAATGCCCGCTATGAGTGGGAGGGTGAGCCCCACAACGGCAAGAGCCAGATGAACGCTGATCACGCTGCTGTAGAGCTTGAGGCTGGTATCACCTACCACTTCAAGGGTAGCAACGGCGAGCGTTACATCACTTTCTGCCCCTACAAGTACAGCCAGGATGACATTGACAACCTCAATGGTCAGATCAACGGTCTGCGCAGCCAGCTCAATGGCCTGCAGGGTGACCTCGATGCCGCTAAGGCTCGCAACGCTCAGCTCCAGCGCGATCTCGACGCTGCTAAGAACGCTAACAAGCCCGCTCCCAACAAGCCTGCTGATCCCAACGCCAAGTATCTGAACGTTCTCGTTCACTTCAAGGTTAACAAGACCAACATCACCGCTGACCAGCAGCCCAACGTTGAGCGCGTTGCCATGTACCTGAAGAACAACCCCAACTCCACCGTTGACATCAAGGGTTATGCTTCTGTAGAAGGTCCTCAGGACAACAACATCCGCTTGGCTAATGGCCGTGCCGAGGCTGTTAAGAACATGCTGATCAACAAGTACAAAATTGAGCCCAGCCGCATCAACGCTCAGGGCTGTGGTACTACCGACATGTTCCAGGAGCTCAGCTGGAACCGCGTTTCGATCTGCGAGCTCATCGTTAAGGACTAATCTTGACGACATCGCTAGAAACAGCGTGTTCTAAGTAACACAACAAGTCTCCCTGTTGGCATCTGCCGACAGGGAGATTTTATTTATATACGGGCGTCCGTAAAATAGCAATGATGTAGGGCCTCGCCTTGGCGTGGCCGCTATGAGGCAAGAAAATAAACTACGAATTTCGCGAACCTTTAGCTCGACGAAGTCAATTAAACAAATTGGCATCCGCATTCAATTACGCCATATTTAACGAATTGCGACCACGCCAAGGCGAGGCCCTACAACATGTTACAAGTAAGCCTATTATGCCTATTTTATTTTCAAAAGATTAGACTATGTGAAATGCAATTTCTGCCGCGCTAGAGATAAATTTACGGCACTACAAACCGATCAAGCCTCCTGATGGATGACTTGATGACGGATTGGTGAAGTGTGGCTGTGGTTACTTGAGCTGGCGCAGGTGTTGCTTGTCGAGTTGGGCGCCATAACGCTCGCGGATGATGCGACCGACGGCATCGCCCCGGTTGATGAGCTCCACGGTGATACGTTGCAGCGAGTCGTTGAGCAGGCTGTCCTGGCGTACCATGCGTTGCTCGTCATCGCGGGTGAGCGTGGAGTCGGCTCCCATCTTGAGGTATTGCTGCCATGTGGCCACGCGCGCGTCCATGATGCCGTTGCGATGATTGATGTAGTGCTGGTACTCGTTGTTGGCGCGGCTGCCGGTGATGCTCCACGACCCGTCGCGGATGGTGATGCCGATATCGCCGCCCTCGAGAACGAAGTAGAACGGCTGCGTCGAGTCGTTGTCCCAGCGTATCATGGCGACCCGGGGTTTGTCGGTCTGACCCGTAAAAGTGATGCTGTCCGATGTCAGGCGTCCGGCACCGCACACCCTCAACTTGTTGTAGTCCTCTTCCAGCACGAGCAGCGTGGCGCTGTCGTGGCGCTGTCTGATCTCGAGCTTGCAGGTCACCTTGTAGTCGCTGCCGCTCGGCGTGTTGTCGCATCCTGTCAAGGCCAAGCCCAGCAGGACACCAACGGTGATAATTACCTTTTTCATGGTCGCAAAATTAAGAAAACTTATTGGGGTTTTTTGCCTAGCTTTAGGTTTTTTCAGTAGAAAAGCATATCTTTGCGACAAAATACAAGAAATAACCATATCACGACCATTGACAATGAAAATGACTAAGCTACACGGCCTGACACTGCTGCTCATGGCCTTACTCGCGTTGCCTGCCGCGGCACAGAAACAATTCACGCTCGAGGACCTGAACTTCGGCGGAAACAATTACAGGAACATGATTCCCAAAAACTGCCGTCTCGCCTGGTGGGGAGACCAGCTGGTACACTTCTCGAGCAAGGGCGACACCTGCTGGGCAGTGAACACCTCTAGCGGCAAGGAAAAAGTCATGTTCACCCTGAAACAACTCAACAAAAAGACAGGCTTGACCGACGCCGAGGGCATCACGTCGGTAGCCTCGTTCCCTTATCCCGATCAGCCGCTGGCGCTGGCCTATAATAACCAGCGTGAACGCCTGCTCGTCAACTTCAAGACGGGCAAGGTGGTGTGGCGTCAACTCATGGACGGCAACGGGGACAGCGACTGGAACAAGCAGAGCCGCGCCAACGCCTATGTCAAGGACGATAACCTCTATGTCATCGACGGCAACGGCAACACCCGCCAGGTGACCACCGACGGCTCGCGCGAGCTGGTCTACGGCCAGAGCGTGCACCGCAACGAGTTCGGCATCGAGGGTGGCCTGTTCTGGAACCCGCAGGGCACACGCCTGGCATTCTACCGCATGGACCAGAGCATGGTGACCGACTACCCCTTGATTACCGTTCCCGAGCTCGATGACTCGACCCAAGTGAGTGCCACGCCGGCTCCCGAGAAGTACCCGATGGCGGGCCAGACGTCACACCTCGTGTGGGTGGGTGTGCTGGACGTAGCCACTGGCGACACCGTCTATCTCAAGGCTGGTGACCCCACCGACCGCTATTTCTCCAACATCTCGTGGAACCCCGACGGGAACATCGTTTACATGGTTGAGGAGAACCGCGACCAGAACGACATGAGCCTCGTGGCCTATGACGCCGTGACGGGTAATCGCATCAAGTCGCTCTACCGCGAGACCCATCCCAAGTATGTCGAGCCGCAGCATCCCATCACCTTCCTGCCCTGGGACAAGGAGAAATTCATCCTGTGGAGCGAGAAGGACGGCTACAACCATCTCTACCTCTATGACACGGCTGGCCGTGAGCTGGGACAGCTCACCCGTGGCAAATGGGTGGTGATGGACCTGCTCGGCTTTGACACCGAGAAGAAGGCTGTCATCATCAGTGCCAACGCCGACAGCCCCATCCAGCAGAACCTCTACCGCGTGGACATCGCCACGGGCGACATGACCCGCATCGACGAGGGCGGCAAGGGCTGGCACAATGGCCGATTGAGCAGTAGCGGCCGCTACCTTATCGACAGCTACCAGGAGCCCGATGTGCCCCGCAACATTGCCATCGTGGATACCCGTTCGGGCAAACAAAAGCGCTACTTCACGGCTCCCGACCCCTGGCAGGGCTACACCGTTCCCGAGTACCGTTGCGGCTCCATCAAGGCTGCCGACGGCGTGACCGACCTCTACTACCGCCTGGTACTGCCCACCGATTTTGACCCGACCAAGAAATATCCCACCGTGGTCTATGTCTATGGCGGTCCCCATGCCCACAACGTCGATGCCGGCTGGCACTACGCTAGCCGCAGCTGGGAAACTTATATGGCCCAGCGGGGCTATGTCCTGTTCATCATGGACAACCGTGGTAGCGAGAACCGCGGCCGTGACTTTGAGCAGGCCACTTTCCGTCAGTTGGGACAGGTCGAGATGCAGGACCAGATGCGCGGCGTGGATTTCCTGCGCACGCTCAACTACGTCGATACCGCCCGCCTGGGTGTGCACGGCTGGAGCTTTGGCGGCTTCATGACCATCAGCCTGATGACCAACTACCCTGACGTGTTCAAGGTGGGTGTCGCCGGCGGTCCCGTCATCGACTGGAAGTGGTATGAGGTGATGTACGGCGAGCGTTACATGGACACGCCCCAGACCAACCCCGAGGGCTATGAGAAAACCAGCCTCATCAGCAAGGCTGCCGACCTCAAGGGCCGCCTGCAGATCATCATCGGCCTCAATGACCCGACCGTGGTGCCCCAGCATGCCTACAGCTTCTTGAAGGCCTGCATCGCCGCCGGCACGCAGCCCGACTTCTTTGTCTATCCCGGACAGGGCCACAACATGAGGGGACACCAGAGCGTTCACCTGCATGAGCGCATCACCCGCTACTTTGACGACTACCTGAAGTAATCGCCTGTAATTGCGGGTGCTCTGTAAGAAAAACCTTGATTAAAACGGCGTTCCTTGTTGTCGGGTGATAATGAGGAAACACCCACGCTGTATCTATATGTTTTTGCTTGAATTGGGGCTGTTATAAAGCAAAAATAAAACCTATGTTCAGATGAAAAAGTTATCTTTACCGTTATTGTTGCTTGTGATGTGCACGTTTGTCAATCCCTTTCAGGCATCGGCCGAGGACTATTACAAGCGCGGTGACGTGAATGGTGACAGCATCGTCACCATTACCGACGTTTCCATCCTCCTCAACTATCTGTTGTTTGGTACCTGGCCCGCACCGGTCGAGGAGACTTATACCGTTAATGGCGTGTCGTTCACGATGGTAAACGTGAAAGGCGGGACCTTCACGATGGGAGCGACCCCCGAGCAGCTTGAGGCAGGAGCCCAGTACATTGAGAAGCCTGCTCATCAGGTGACCGTGTCTGATTTCGCAATAGGGAAGACCGAGGTGACTCAGGAACTGTGGCTCGCTGTGATGGGGACCAACCCGAGCTGGTTTCAGGGTGATTTGAGCCGCCCTGTTGAGCGCGTTTCATGGAATGATTGCCAGCTCTTTATCGAGCAGCTGAACGCTTTGACGGGAAAGAATTTCCGCCTGCCCACCGAGGCCGAGTGGGAATATGCCGCCCGAGGTGGAGAAATGGCGCAAGGTTTAATCTACGCCGGCAGCAATGTCCTGGACGAGGTAGCCTGGTGCTCCGACAATTCTGAAGCGACAACTCACCCCGTCGCCCAAAAAGCGGCCAATGAACTGGGGCTTTACGACATGAGCGGCAACGTCTCGGAATGGTGCTTCGACAAGTGGGACAATTATACCGCCGAGGCCCAGGTCAATCCCACAGGCCCCGAGAATACGACCTCCCAGGTACGTGTTAACCGTGGTGGCTGCTACGGCTTGAGCACCTCTTATTGCCGTGTCTCTAGCCGCAATAACTATGGCCCGGGTATCGCCGTTTCCTACCAGGGCGTTCGACTCGCGTTGCAATAGCCTCTGGAGAAACGAGCAGCAAATTAGCTGAAATTACATTAAAGTCAATGAGTTAGCCACCTGAGACCTGTAGAGACGCAAAATTTTGCGTCTCAAGGGTAGTATAATGGTAATTAATTTCGTCAAACTCACGTTAAAAAAGCGTTATCGCCGACTCACATCCCGTAGTGGTCGGCGATAACGTTTTCTTTGATGGTTCACTGCCGTCAGTCCGGCAGTCCCCGTGGGATGGCTTTACTTCATCACCTTGGCGGTGCTGGTGGTGCCGTCGGTGTAGCTGGTCACGACGATGGTCAGGCCGTTAGCCTCCTGCATCTCCTGACCGGCCATGTTGAAGTAGCGCACGCCGGCAACTTGCTTGCCCTCGGCAACCTCGTTGATGCCTGTCGTGCCGGGAGTCTGGAACTCTTCCATAGCCAGCGGTCCCCATTCACCCTCAGCATTCTGGCCGATCGAGAAAGCGATGTAGGCTGTGCTGGGTTTGGCGTTCCATTGTGCCTCATCAACACCGTACTGGTTCCACCAGGGGTTGTATGGCTGGTCGGCCTTGAGGTAGTTGAGCAGGTTCTCCAGACCCCATTCCTCGGATTCATAAGCGGTTTTCTCGATGATGATGTCGCGGTGCAGAGCCACATGCTCGTTGGGAATATAGGTTACAAACTGGTAATAACCATACTCCTCGTTGCCGCCGAATTCACCAATCTCGATGGTCATCACGGCTTCGCCCGAACCGCCCATGTTGGCCGTGGTCACGGGAATGATGATCATGTCGGCATCTGTCCCGTTGTCATCCCAGCATTGTACGTAAATCTCATAGGCCGTGCCGGGATTCTGGCCGGTCCAGGTGTACTGGTAGGCCTCGGTCTTGGTGATGCCCCAGGCCTTGACCATATCACCCATGGTCTGGAAACCCATCCACGGTCCGAACATGGCAAACTGCTGCTCGGCCGTTCCCGCCTCAAACAGGCAGAAGGCATAGCCTGCCGCACCGGCTTCGGGGGTGAAAGTGATGGTAATGTAATCGGTGCCCACCTCATCGACGGTGTAGTCCACCGATACTTGGGCGTTCATGCACACGCTTGTCAGCAAAGCGGCAAGCAATAAAAGACATTGTTTCATCATAGTGGTTAATTGAATAAATGGTTAAACAAAAAACATATATCATATTGGATATCAGAGGTGTGACTGATATTCGTTGATAAATCATTCTGTGGGCGATGCCCTTTGCAAATGTACTCCAATGGATGATTGTAAACAATAGTTGTCTAATTTTTTTAGACAAATTGTTACAAAACTACTGTTTTCGGTACTTCGGGGCCTTCCTGTAGCTATTTGCGCTCAACAGGTAGCTGAATTACCATGTCAAAGTGTTGTCTATTGAGCAGTTATCTATATAATAGATAAAAAGTTAATAAAATAATGGCGATATCTGATGAAAATTGGGGAAAATTTTCTATATTTGCACCCAATTATAGACATAAACCAATATATTCCAAAACATAAACATTATGAACAAACAAATCACATTGCAGCAAGCCGTCGAGAAAGTACAGGACGGCATGACAATCATGTTTGGCGGTTTCCTGGGCAACGGCAGTGCCACCCAGATCATCGACGCCATTGTAGAAAAAGGTGTTAAGGACCTTACCATCATCGCTAACGACACCGCCTATGACGAGGTAGCTCATGGCAAGCTCGTTTCCAACCACCAGGTGAAGAAGGCTATCGTTTCCCACACGGGTACCAACAAGCAGACCGCTCTGCAGAAGAATGAGGGCACCCTCATCGTCGAGTACGTTCCCCAGGGTACACTGGCCGAGCGCATCCGTGCGGCAGGTGCCGGACTGGGTGGTGTGTTGACTCCCACTGGCTTGGGCACCATCATGGCCGACGGCAAGGAAATCATCAAGGTTGACGGCAAGGAGTTCCTTCTGGAGAAGCCCCTGCGTGCCGACATCGCCTTCCTGCGCGCCAACATCGTTGACGAGTTCGGTAACATGGTATTCCTGGGCACCACCAACAACTTCAACCCGCTGATGGCCACCGCCGCCGACTATGTTGTCGTTGAGGCCGAGAAGCTCGTTCCCGTTGGTGAGATCGCTCCCGAGCACGTTCACGCTTCGGGCATCTATGTTGATGGCATCTACGTCGAGAAATAAAATCTAAGATCTAAATCTAAGGACTAATAACTAGGGACTAGCATCTCAAGGGCGGATGCCAACTAGGGACTAGAAACTAAAAAACTAATATGGAATACAGGACAATGATCAGACTGCGCATGAGCGCAAAGGATGCCCACTACGGTGGCAACTTGGTTGATGGAGCACACATGGTTCACCTCTTTGGTGACGTGGCTACCGAATTGTTGATTATGCGTGATGGCGACGAAGGTCTCTTCTGCGCCTATGACAATATCGAGTTCCTCGCTCCGGTATATGCCGGCGACTTCATCGAGGCCGAGGGTTGGATTGACCGCGAGGGCAACACCTCACGCCACATGATGTTTGAGGCACGCAAGGTTGCCAAGGCCCGCCCCGACATCTCGGATTCGGCTGCCGACATCCTCGACGAGCCCGTGATCGTGTGCCGCGCATCGGGAACATGTGTAACTCCCAAGGATTGCCAGCGCAAGAACAAATAATAACGGTTCATGATGATGGTGTGTCATAATTGCGACTCGGAAATATAACCGTGCTTTCGCACGGGAAATTAAACAAATTTATAAATTAAAATTTTAATAATAATTTGATTAATTTCCCGCCCGCAGGGCGGTTATAGTTCTAGCCTTTGAATAATGAGACACTGGCCAAATCAAGAACCAAGGAACTAAAAACTAAGGACTAAAAACTAAGGACTAACAACTAGAATGGATAAACTGATTATCACTGCCGCCATCTGTGGCGCCGAGGTTACCAAGGAGCAGAACCCCAACGTGCCCTATACCGTTGAAGAAATCGTGCGCGAGGCCAAGTCGGCCGTTGACGCCGGTGCTGCTATCGTCCACCTGCACGTGCGCTGGGACGACGGCACGCCCACCCAGGACCGTGCCCGCTTCCAGGAGTGTGAAGAGGCCATCCTCAAGGTGTGCCCCAACGTCATCCTTATCCCGTCGACCGGCGGTGCCGTGGGCATGACGCCCGACGAGCGCTTGCAGTCTACCGACACCACCCCGCTGCCCGAGATGGCAACGCTCGACTGCGGTACCTGCAACTTTGGCGACGAAATCTTTGACAACACGATGCCCACCATGCGTGCCTTCGGCAAGCGCATGATCGAGCGCGGCATCAAGCCCGAGTATGAGTGCTTTGAGATGGGTCACCTCGACACCATCCTCACCATGGCCCGCAAGGGCGAGGTTCCCGGCAACCCCATGCAGTTCAACTTCGTGCTGGGCGTTCCCGGTTGCACCCCCGCTACCGTAGCCAACCTGTGCTGGCTCGTGAACGGCATTCCCGCCGGTTCCACATGGACCGTGACGGGCGTTGGCCGCCACGCCTTCCCGATGGCTGCTGCCGCTATCGCCATGGGCGGTAACGTGCGCGTCGGCTTTGAGGACAACCTCTACCTCTCCAAGGGCGTGCTTGCCAAGAGCAACGGCGAACTCGTGGAGAAGGTGGTTCGTATCGCCAAGGAATTGGGCCGTCCCATCGCCACCAGCGACGAGGCTCGTGAAATCCTCGGCCTCCCCAAGCGCAACTAACCCTTTACGACCTTAAGGACCTTAAAGTCCCTAAGGACCTTAAAGACCTTAACGACTTTAACACAAACAAATCAATAATCGTTTAACAATTAAACCAATTAAAACAATGCAGAAACACGGAAATAGATTCGGTACCCACCGAGTAATCGAACCCAAGGGCGTTCTTCCTCAGCCCGCCAACAAGCTGGACAACAACATGGACGAGATCTACGACAACGAGATCCTCATCGATGTACAGACCTTGAACATTGACTCCGCTTCGTTTACCGACATCCACAACTATGCTAAGCAGCAGGCCAAGGATCCCAACAACGAGGCCGAGGTGATGGAAGAGATCAAGAAGGAGATGCTCCTGAACGTTGAGCTGCAGGGCAAGCACCGCAACCGTCGCACCGGTTCGGGCGGTATGCTCCTGGGTAAGGTAGAGAAGATCGGTGATGCTCTCAAGGGCAAGATTGACCTGAAAGAGGGCGACCGCATCGCTACCCTCGTATCGCTGTCACTGACTCCGCTGCGCATCGACGAGATCCTCGAGATCCGCGCCGACGTGGACCAGGTGGACATCAAGGGTAAGGCTATCCTGTTCGAGAGCGGCATCTATGCCAAGATCCCCGATGACATGCCCGAGAAGCTCGCGCTGAGCGCACTCGACGTTGCTGGCGCTCCCGCTCAGACCGCCAAGCTGTGCCAGTATGGCCAGAACGTTGTGGTACTGGGTGCCGGTGGCAAGAGCGGTATGCTCTGCTGCTACGAGGCCAAGAAGCGCGTAGGCGTTACCGGTAAGGTGATCGGCCTCGCCAACAGCCCCAAATCGACCCAGCGCATCAAGGACCTCGGCTTCTGCGACGTTGTCGAGAGCGTTGCCGGCATGACCCCCGTTGAGGTTTACGAGCTGGTTTACAAGCTGACCGACGGCAAGATGGCCGACACCACCATCAACTGCGTGAACGTGCCCGATTGCGAGATGACGGCAGTGCTGTGCACCAGGGATGACGGTATCGTTTACTTCTTCTCGATGGCCACCAGCTTCACCAAGGCTGCCCTGGGTGCCGAGGGTATCGGTGCCGACGTGAACATGATCATCGGTAACGGCTACACCAAGGGCCATGCCGACTTCACCCTGCAGGAGCTGCGCGAGTGCCCCGAGCTGCGCAAGATCTTCGAGGAACTCTACGCTTAATCATGAATTTATAGCCCAGGGGGCGGCAAACGCCCCCCTGGCTTAAACAATCATCATCCTATCATGGCTGAATCAAGAAGAAAACAAATGTTTCCCGATGTCACCGACGAACAGTGGAACGACTGGAAGTGGCAGGTGAAAAACCGCATCGAGACCCTCGAGCAACTCAAGAAGTATGTGAGCCTTACTCCTGAGGAGGAAGATGGCGTCAAGCAGACCCTCAAGACCCTGCGCATGGCTATCACCCCCTACTACTTGAGCCTCATCAATCCCGATGATCCCCACGATCCCATCCGCCGTCAGTGCATCCCCACGGGCCTCGAGACCCATCAGGCCGCAGCCGACCTGCTCGACCCGCTGCACGAGGACGAGGACTCTCCCACGCCCGGCTTGACCCACCGTTATCCCGACCGCGTGCTGTTCCTCATCACCGACATGTGCTCGATGTATTGCCGCCACTGCACCCGTCGCCGCTTCGCCGGTCAGACCGACAATGAGTGTGGCCCCGACCGCATCGAGAAGGCACTGGAATACATCCGCAACACGCCTACCGTGCGCGACGTCCTCCTGTCAGGTGGCGACGCCCTCATGGTGAGCGACACGCGTCTGGAGTACATCATCTCGGAGTTGAGGAAGATTCCTCATGTTGAGATCGTTCGCTTGGGTACCCGCGTTCCCGTGGTTTGCCCGCAGCGCATCACGCCCGAGCTGTGCAACATGTTGAAGAAGTATCATCCTATCTGGATTAATACCCACTTCAACCATCCCAACGAGGTGACTCCCGACTCGAGCCGCGCTTGCGAGATGCTGGCCGACGCCGGTATCCCCCTGGGCAACCAGAGCGTGCTGCTGCGCGGCGTGAACGACTGCGTTCACGTGATGCGCAAGCTCGTTCACGAGATCGTCAAGATTCGTGTACGTCCTTACTACATCTACCAGTGCGACCTGTCGATGGGTCTGGAGCACTTCCGCACCCCCGTCAGCAAGGGTATCGAGATCATTGAGGGCCTGCGCGGCCACACCAGCGGCTACTGCGTGCCCACCTTCGTCGTTGACGCTCCCGGTGGCGGCGGCAAGACGCCCGTCATGCCCCAGTACGTCATTTCGCAGTCGCCCGGCAGGGTAGTGCTGCGCAACTTCGAGGGCGTGATCACGACCTATACCGAGCCCACCGATTACCACAACGATTGCAACTGCCCCGAGTGCCAGGCTGCACGCGCCAAGGAACAGGTGCCCGCCGACAAGGCCGTGGACGGTGTTATCTCGTTGCTCGAGGGCGAGCGCATGAACATCGAGCCTCGCGTCCTCAAGCGTCACGAGCGCAACGCAATCCGCAACAAGAAATAAATGTAGAATTGGCAACGTGGAGATGTGCCATGGTGGCGCATCTCCACAACCTGCCAATCATGAGAATTGAGTGCTGCCCTTCATCGAGGAAATATTGAAATGCGATAGCTTGTCTATCGTGGGGTTGGAGAAGAACACGGGCAAGACCGAGTGCCTGAAGTATGTCCTTGACAACCTCCCTGTCGAGAGTAAACGCATCGCCGTGACCTCGATAGGCATCGATGGAGAGACCGTCGACCAGGTGACACGCACCCAGAAGCCCGAAATCTCGCTGCGTCAGGGTATGTACTTCGGCACCAGCGAGATGCATTACCGCCAGCGACGGCTGGTATCGGAACTCATCGACGTGAGCGACGAGACGACATCGCTGGGACGAGTGGTGACGGCAAAGGCCCTCACGGGAGGCAAAATCCTCCTCTCGGGACCGTCTTCGAGCAACAGCCTCAGGCGATGGATGCGCGACATGCGCCGGCACGATATCGACCTGGTCATCATCGACGGTGCGTTGTCACGGTTAAGCTCGGCATCGCCGGCGGTCAGCCAATCGCTGATACTGGCAACCGGAGCGGCCTACTCGGCCAACCTCACCACCCTGGTGAGCAAGACGGCCCATGTCGTGGACCTCGTCAACCTGGAACTGACCAGCGAGCGTAACATCAACACGCTCATGCCGCTGGAAAAGGGCGTGTGGTTCATCGACAAGAGCGGCGAACTTAAGGAACTTGACGCGGTGACGTCACTCTCCAGGGACATCCATTTCGAGGGAATGGACGACTGCGAGACCTTGTATGTGGCAGGCGCGTTGGTCGATGGCTTCCTCGAGAAGGTGAGGAAGAACAAGAGCCTCAGGCAAGTGGAACTGGTGGTGCGCGATTTCACCAAGATTTTTGTGGCGCCTCAGCAGTTCAGACTGTTTATCAAGGCGGGAGGACGCATCAGCGTGTTGCAGCGCAGCAAACTCATCGCCGTCACCGTCAACCCCACGTCGCCCAGCGGCTATGTCCTCGACTCGGACACCCTGTGCGACAGACTTAGCGAAGCCATCGGGCTTCCCGTTTATGACCTGTTAAAGAACAACCGATAATAAGAGTGCTACTGAAGAATGTCATAGAATCGCCTTGCGGCCTGCGTTTCATGCTCGATGAGCTGGAACTGCAGTCAGGCTTTGCCCGCCGCTGGCTCCTCGACTCCCCGATGATGTCGCGGGACGAGGAGATTGCCGCTGCCTATGACGAGCTTCGCCGGTTCAACCGTTTTATCGGGCAGGTCGAGAAAACTTATATTGATACCCTATTGTTCAAGCTTCAGGGCTTGAAGGACATACGCACCACCATCAAAAACCTCAAGCATGGTGCGACGCTCGACGATATCGAGCTCTTTGAGGTCAAGCATCTCGCCATTCTGGCTGCCGACGTGAGCAAGCTGCTCGCCCAGCACGACATGAGTGGGGTGGTGGAGATTCCCCCGGTGGACGAGGTTATCGACATCCTCGATCCCGACGGGATGAGAATTGCCACATTTTATATATATGATTCCTATTGCGCCCAGCTCAAGGACCTGCGCGTGCAGATGCGGCAGAACCCTGGTCAGCAGGACGAGCTGCTCCTGCAGGCCGGCGAACTCGAGGAGGGCGTGAGAAGGGACTTAAGCACCCGGTTGTCGCCCCTGGCCACCAACATCGAGAACGCCCTTGTCGCCTTGGCGCGGATAGACGTGCTCATGGCCAAGGCCTTGCAGATGAATCGGTTGGGATTGACATTCCCCGCCTTGTCTCACGACGGAACCAGCCATTACAAGGCCATGTTCCATCCCCAAGTCAAGGAGGCGCTCAAGAAGCATGGTCGCGACTTCCAGCCCGTGGATATCTCCTATGGCAAAGAGCCGACCCTCATTACCGGAGCCAATATGGGCGGCAAAACCGTCGTGTTGAAGACGTTGACCCTATGTCAATACCTCTTCCAGTTTGGCTTCGGCATCCCCGCGGCTTCGGCAACGATTGCCGTCCGCGACGAGATACACTTCTGCATCGGTGACGAGCAGTCGGTCGAGAAAGGCCTGTCGTCGTTTGCTGCCGAGATGAAGAACATCGATGCCGTCATCAAGGCATCGCGCGAGAACAAGAAAATGCTGGCGTTGATTGATGAGCCTGCCCGTACCACCAACCCCACCGAGGGTGCCGCACTCGTGACGGCACTGCTCGGAGTGCTGGCCGGTAAGGACATGAGCCTGATCATGACAACGCATTACGATATCGACCCGCGGGGCGCCCGTTGCCTCAGGGTCAAGGGATTCGAGAACGGCGAGATGGATTACCGCCTGGAGGAAGTCCAGAACGGTGAAGTCCCGCACGAGGCCCTCAACATTGCCCAGAGCCTGGGCATCGACCCCGAGTGGATTGACCGCGCCCGGGAACTGCTCATGAATCCTCCTGCCAACAAAGAGAACGACAAACATTGACACTATATACTTTAATACTATGCAAAAAAGCAAGTTAGGACTAGATTTTGAAAAAGTTGAGTACGCCAGAGGTCTGGCCAAAGGCATCGCCGAGGACGTACAGTCCTTCGTGGAGCAGTACACAACGGTCGCCGTCGAGCGCACACTGTGCCGCCTGATGGGCATTGACGGCGTTGATGACAACGATGTGCCCCTGCCCAATGTGGTGGTCGAGGCCTTGAAAGACAAGGGCGTCTTGAACGAGGGTGCCTTGTTCTTTATCGCCAACGCCATGATTCAGACAGGGCTGAAACCCCAAGAGATTGCCGAGAAGGTCGCCAGGGAGGAATTGGATATCACCAAGGTTGTCACTCGTGATCCCAAACAGATTGCCGACGCCTTGCAGTCCGTCATCGACGAGAGCATGACACGCATCCGCACCCGCCGTGCACGTCGCGAGCACTATCTCGAGACCATCGGCGAGGGTCCCAAACCCTACCTCTACATCATCGTGGCAACGGGTAACATCTACGAGGACGTGGTACAGGCTCAGGCAGGAGCCCGTCAAGGTGCCGACGTCATCGCCGTTATCCGCACCACCGGACAGAGCCTGCTGGACTACGTGCCCTATGGCGCGACGACCGAGGGCTTCGGCGGCACTTTCGCTACCCAGGAGAACTTCCGCATCATGCGTAAGGCCCTTGACGAGGTGGGTGAGGAGCAGGGCCGTTACATCCGCCTGTGTAACTATTGCTCTGGCCTTTGCATGCCCGAGATTGCCATCATGGGTGCCTTCGAGGGTCTGGATGTGATGTTGAACGATGCTTTGTACGGCATCCTCTTCCGCGACATCAACATGCAGCGCACGCTCATCGACCAGTACATGAGCCGCATCATTAACGGTTTTGCCGGTGTGATCATCAACACGGGTGAGGACAACTACCTGACCACAGCCGACGCTGTCGAGGCCGCCCACACGGTGCTCGCTTCGGACCTCATCAACGAGCAGCTGGCCCTCATGGCCGGCCTGCCCGAGGAGCAGATGGGTCTGGGACACGCCTTCGAGATGGATCCCATGCTCGAGAACGGCTTCCTGCTGGAGCTGGCCCAGGCACAGATGACCCGCGAGATCTTCCCCAAGGCCACGTTGAAGTACATGCCCCCGACCAAGTTCATGACGGGCAATATCTTCCGCGGCCACATCCAGGACGCCCTGTTCAACATGATCGGCATCTGGACCCACCAGGGTATCCAGCTGCTGGGTATGCCCACCGAGGCTATCCACACGCCCTTCATGAGCGACCGTTACCTCTCGATCGAGAACGCCAAGTACATCTTCAACAACATGAAGAGCATCGGCGAGGAAATGGAGTTTGTCGAGGGCGGTATCTGCCGCAACCGCGTCAAGGAAGTGCTGGGCAACACCATCAAGTTGCTTGAGGATATCACCAAGGAAGGCCTGTTCACCGCGTTGGAGAAGGGTATCTTCGGTGACGTGAAACGTCCCAAGAATGGCGGTAAGGGCCTCGAGGGCGTTACCATGAAGGGTGAGAACTACTACAACCCGTTCGTGGAGTTGATGAAAGGCAAGAGATAATAAACAACACATCAATAAGGTTACTACACTACTATGAGCGAAGGATTATATAGCATGGAAGCTAAGGATTTTGACAAAACCTTAGACTTTACCAAAATCAAGCCCTATGGCGACACCATGAACGACGGCAAGGTACAGCTCAGTTTCACCTTGCCCGTGCCCTGTGGTGCCGAGGCGGTCGAGGCCGCCAAACAGTTGCTCCGCAAGATGGGTCTCGAGAATCCCAGCGTTGTCTTCTACAAGGAGTTGACTCCGGGTTTCACCTTCTTCAACTGCTACGGCAGCTGCACCCACACTGTGGACTACTCGACCATCTATGTGCCCAAGGTCGAGAGCAACACGATGGACATGTATGAGACCGACGAGTATATCAAGGAGAACATCGGCCGCAAAATCGTCATCGTCGGAGCTTCGACCGGCACCGACGCCCACACCGTGGGCATCGACGCCATCATGAACATGAAGGGCTATGCAGGCCATTACGGACTGGAGCGCTACGAGATGATCGAGGCCTATAACCTCGGCTCCCAGGTGCCCAACGACGAGTTCATCGCCAAGGGTATCGAACTCCACGCCGATGCCCTGCTCGTCTCGCAGACGGTTACTCAAAAGGATGTTCACATCAAGAACATGACCGAGTTCATCGAGCTCATGGAGGCCGAGGGCCTGCGCGACAAGATGATCTGCTGCTGCGGTGGCGCCCGCGTGACCCACGAGCTGGCCAAGGAGCTCGGCTTTGACGCCGGCTTCGGCATGAACACCTATGCCGACGACGTGGCTTCGTTTGTCGTGCAGGAAATGGTCAAGAGAGGAATGAAATGATTCAAGTTTCAGCTCGCTGAAACTTGAAGTTTAGAGTTTAGAGCTTGAAGTTTAGAGTTTAGAGTTTAGAGATTGGAGATTAGAGAATGGCTGGTCGATAATCTCAACAGTACAGAAAGAAATAACTTTTTAACAACATAATTAATCTCAAAAACCGTACTATTATTATGGATAAATATCAAATGAGAGAAGTCATCGCAAAGCGTGCCGCCAAGGAGTTGCACGACGGCGATGTTGTGAATCTGGGTATTGGTATCCCCACCTTAATCCCTAACTACCTTCCCGAGGGTGTATCTGTTACCCTGCAGACCGAGAACGGTGCAATGGGTATGGGCCCGACGCCCGAAGAGGGCAAGGAGGACAAGAACCTCATTAACGCCGGTGGCGGTGCCATCACCTTGAATCCCGGCGCTTGCACCTTTGACTCGGCTACCTCATTCGCCATCATCCGCGGCGGCCATGTGAACGTGTCGTTCCTCGGCGCCCTCCAGGTCGATGAGAAAGGTAACCTCGCCAACTGGATTATCCCCGGCAAGATGGCTCCCGGTATGGGCGGCGCCATGGACCTCGTTGTAGGTGCCAAGCGTGTGATCCTCACCATGGAGCACACCCAGAAGGGTAACCCCAAAATCTTGAAGGAGTGCACTCTGCCCCTGACCGCTGCCGGACAGGTCAACATGATTATCACCGAGATGGGTGTCATGGACATCACCCCCGAGGGTATCGTGCTGCGTGAGCTCCATCCTGAGTTCACCGTCGAGGATGTACAGGCTGCCACCGAGGCCAAGCTGATCATCTCTCCGGACCTCAAGCCCATGGACGTTTAATCCCGTCAGCCGAGTCATGGAATATAATTTTCTGAAGATTGAGCACAACAACGGTGTCACCATCTTGACGATTTCGGCGCCCAAGACCCTGAATGCCCTCAATTCGAGCATCCTCAAGGAATTGAACGACTTTATCGACAACCTCGATGCCGCCACGCGCGTGCTCATCATCACGGGCGACGGCGAGAAGTCGTTTGTCGCCGGTGCCGACATCTCTGAGATGGCCCACCTGAACGAGCCGCAAGGTTCCGAGTTCGGTCGCCTGGGTGCTCAGGTGTTCCGCAAGATCGAGGTGCTGCCCATCCCCGTCATCGCTGCCGTGAACGGCTTCGCCCTGGGTGGCGGCTGCGAGCTGGCGATGTCATGCGATATCCGCATCTGCTCGAGCAATGCCAAGTTTGGCCAGCCCGAGGTGGGCCTGGGCATTATCCCCGGCTTCTCGGGAACCTATCGTCTGCCCAAACTCATCGGCCAGGGCTATGCCAAGGAGATGATTTACACGGGCAAGGTCATCCGTGCCGACGAAGCCCTGCGCATCGGTCTCGTCAACGCTGTCTATGAGCAGCCCGAACTGATGGAAAAGGCGATGGAAATGGCAGCCATGATGCTCAAGAACGCTCCCATAGCCATCAGCTTGGCCAAGCAGAGCATCAACGAGGGCTATGACCTCGATGCCGACGGTGCCATCGGTCTGGAAAACAAACTCTTCGGCAAGTGCTTTGCCACGGCCGACCAAAAAGAGGGCATGGACGCTTTCCTCAACAAGCGTGGTGCATCGTTTAAAGGAGAATAATAAACATTAATCAATATACCTATAAATCAGAACAGATTATGAAAATTTGTGTTATTGGAACAGGAACAATGGCCAAGGGTATCGTCAAGGCGTTTGCCGCCAAGATGCCTGTGGTCATGAAGAGCCGCACCCAGGCCAGCCTTGACAAGGCCATGGCCTCGATTACCAAGGGTTACAGCAAACTCGTCGAGAAGGGCAAAATTGACCAGGAGAAGATGAATGCCATCCTGGCCAACATCACCACGACGACCGACTACGCTACCTTTGCCGACGCCGACCTCGTCATCGAGGCTGCAGTCGAGGATATGCAGTTAAAGAAGGACGTCTTCATGGAGCTTGACAAGATCTGCAAGCCCGAGACCATCTTCGCCACCAACTCGTCGTCGCTCTCGATTACCGAGATCGCCGCTTGCACCAGCCGTCCCGCTCAGTTCATCGGTTGCCACTTCTTCAACCCCGCCGACCGCATGGCCCTGGTAGAGGTGATCAAGGGACAGCTCACCAGCGACGAGACCGCCAAGTGCATCGTTGACCTGACGACCGAAATCGGCAAGACCCCCGTGCCCGTTAACGAGGCTCCCGGCTTTGTCGTTAACCGCATCCTCATCCCGATGATCAACGAGGCTGTAGGCATCCTCGCCGACGGTATCGCCAGCGCCGAGGACATCGACAAGTGCATGATGCTCGGTGCCAACCATCCCATGGGCCCGCTCGCCCTGGCCGACCTCATCGGCAATGATGTGAACCTCGCCATTATGGAGGTGCTCTACAACGAGTTCGGCGATCCCAAGTATCGTCCTCACCCGCTGCTGCGCAAGATGGTTCGCGCCGGTCTGCTCGGTCGCAAGACGGGAGAAGGCTTCTATAAGTATTAATCATTATTAGTCCTTAGTTTTTAGTCCCTAGTCCCTGGTTTCTAGAGGCTAAGGAATGGGGATTAAGAACTAAGGACTAAAAACCAGAAACTAGAAACTAATATGGATTTTAGCTATTCTAAGACTGAACAACTGTTCTTGCAGATGGTTCGCTCATTTGCAGAGAACGAGGTGAAGCCCCTTGCCAGACCGTCGAGAAGATGGGTAAACTCGGTATGATGGGTATTCCTATTCCCAAGCAGTATGGCGGTGCCGGTGGTACCGTACAGATGTATATCATGGCTGTTGAGGAGCTTTCCCGCGTGTGCGCCACGACGGGTGTTGTACTCTCGGCCCACACTTCGCTGTGCATGGCTCCTATCCTGGAGCACGGCACCGAGGAGCAGAAGATGAAGTACTTGCCCAAGCTCGCTTCGGGTGAGTGGATTGGCGCCTTTGGTCTCACCGAGCCCAATGCCGGTACCGATGCCGCCATGCAGCAGACCACCGCTGTCGATGCTGGCGACCACTGGGTGCTCAACGGCTCCAAGATTTTCATCACCAACGCTTCCAACGCCCACGTGTTCATCGTGATGGCCATGACCGACAAGTCCCAGGGCACCAAGGGTATCTCGGCCTTCATCGTCGAGAGGGATATGCCCGGCTTCTCCATCGGTAAGAAGGAGTTGAAGATGGGTATCCGCGGCAGCGCTACCTGTGAGTTGATTTTCGAGAACTGCATCGTGCCCAAGGAGAACCTCCTCGGCCAGCTCGGCAAGGGCTTCAAGATTGCTATGATGACGCTTGACGGCGGCCGCATCGGTATCGCTTCACAGGCCCTCGGTATCGCCCAGGGCGCTATCGACGAGACCGTGAAGTACACCAAGGAGCGCAAGCAGTTTGGCCGTGCCATCGCCAAGTTCCAGAACACCCAGTTCCAGATGGCCGACCTCAAGACCAAGGTCGAGGCTGCCCGTCTGCTCGTGCGCAGTGCCGCATGGAAGAAGGACATGCACCTGCCCTACAGCGCCGATGCCGCTATGGC
>CACYSG010000040.1 GCA_902776955.1 uncultured Bacteroidales bacterium
CGACCTCAAGACCAAGGTCGAGGCTGCCCGTCTGCTCGTGCGCAGTGCCGCATGGAAGAAGGACATGCACCTGCCCTACAGCGCCGATGCCGCTATGGCAAAGCTCTTTGCTGCCGAGACCGCTATGGAAGTGACGACCAAGGCCGTACAGTTCCACGGTGGCTATGGTTACACGCGTGAATATCCTGTTGAGCGCATGATGCGCGACGCCAAGATTACCGAGATCTACGAAGGTACATCCGAGGTTCAGCGCATGGTCATTGCCGGTCAATTATTTAAATAATCGAGCTATTAGCGATTAGCAGTTAGCTGTTAGCCATTGAAAAAGCTAATAGCTAAAGGCTGAAGGCTAAAGGCTGAAAAAGAACTGAAAGAAAAATGAACATTATAGTTTGTGTAAAACAAGTTCCCGACACCACCGTTGTCAAGATTGACCCCGTGAAGGGTACTTTGATTCGTGAAGGCGTTCCCAGCATCATGAACCCCGATGACAAGGGTGGCCTCGAGCTCGCTTTGAGACTCAAAGACCAGTTCGGCGCCAACGTCACCGTTATCTCGATGGGTCCGCCCCAAGCCGATGTCATGCTGCGCGAGGCGCTCGCTATGGGTGCCGACCGTGCCATCCTGCTGAGCGACCGCAAGTTCGCCGGCGCCGACACGCTGGCCACCTCCTACGCCCTGTCGGGCCTGTGCCGCGTGCTGGACTATGACCTCATCATCGCTGGCCGTCAGGCTATCGACGGTGATACCGCCCAGGTGGGTCCCGAGCTCGCCGAGCACCTCGACCTGCCCCAGATCACCTACGTCGCCGATGCCAAGGTGCTGCCCAACGGCAACCTGCAGGTGGACAAGGAGAACGAGGACGGTGTCCAGGTTCTTGAGGTCGAGGGCAAGTGCCTGTTGACCGTGCTCGCTTCGGCCTTTGATGCACGCTACATGAGCGTGAGCGGCATCATGGAGGCCTATGACAAGGAAGTTGAGGTCTGGAGTGCCGACAAGATCGACGTCGAGGAAGGCAAGCTGGGTCTCGCCGGTTCGCCCACCAAGGTGTTCAAATCGTTCCCCAAGGCCATGAAGGCTCCGGGCGAGGTTCACGAGGTGACTCCCGAAGAAGCTGTTGAGCTGATTGTTAATCAACTGAAAGTTAAACACATTATCTAAATGGTTTCTAGTCCGTTGTCCTTAGTTTCTAGTTGCTGTCGCAGCGCATTCCAACTAAGGACCAGAAACTAGGGACTAGAAACTTAAAGCTAAGATTATGGATAAGAAAGATTATAAGAACGTATTCGTTTTTGCTGAGCAGCGCGAAGGGGTCATCCAGCCCGTTGCACTCGAACTTTTAGGTAAGGCCCGTGACCTGGCCGACGCCCTCGGTGAGAAGGTGGTGGCTATGCTCCTGGGTGAGGGTATCAAGGACCAGGCTCAGATGCTCATCGAGCAGGGTGCCGACGAGGTTATCGTGGTTGATGCCCCCGAGTTGAAGGACTTCCTCAGCGAACAGTATTCACAGGCTGTCGGCCAGATTATCCTGGACCGCAAGCCCAGCATCGTGCTCTATGGTGCAACCACCATCGGCCGCGACCTGGCTCCGCGCATCGCTTCGCGCCTCAAGACCGGTCTGACCGCCGACTGCACCAAGCTCGAAATCGAGCCCGATGCCAACAACGAGCCCGAGTTCCGCATGACGCGTCCCGCATTTGGCGGTAACCTGATGGCTACCATCATCTGCCCGAACAACCGTCCGCAGATGTCGACCGTACGTCCCGGTGTGATGCAGAAGATGCAGCGCCAGGCTGGCCGCGAGGGCGTCATCACCGAGTTCGCTCCCAAGTTCGACACCAGCAAGTTCAAGGTGAAACTCGTCAAGACCATCAAGGCCGACAAGCAGGTGGCCGACATCAGCGAGGCCAAGATCCTCGTCAGCGGTGGCCGCGGCGTTCACGACAAGGAAGGTTTCGACAAGCTGCAGGCTCTCGCCGACGTCCTCGGCGGTCAGGTGGCTTCGTCACGCGCTATGGTCGATAACGGCGTGATGCCTCACGAGGTACAGGTAGGACAGACCGGTAAGACCGTTCGTCCCAACCTCTACATGGCTTGCGGTATCAGTGGCGCTATCCAGCACCTTGCCGGTATGGAGGAGAGCGATTTCATCATCGCCATCAACAAGGACAAGTTCGCACCTATCTTCAGCGTGGCTGACCTGGGTATCGTGGGCGACCTCCACAAGATTGTTCCCATGTTGACCGAGCGTATCAAGAAGGAACTCGAGAAGTAATCCCCTTCTTCTAACCCTATCACGACAATTTGAGGGCGGGTACCATTCAGGTACTCGCCCTCATCGTGTTATCGTTGTCTGGATGGCCCTGACGCAGTGTGTCAGAAGGACGCCGAGAGGCGGACGTTGAATTGGCGGCGGGTGAGGTAGTTAGGCACCGCATATTGGGTGTTGTTGACATCGGTCACCCAGTAGTAACTGCTCACGTTGGAGATGTCCAAGAGGTTAAAGACGTCCATACCGAGCCAGATTTCCTTGAAATGGCTGAACAGGCCGCTCATTGGGCGGTGCTCCTTGCCCACGAGTTCGTAACTCAGGCCCACGTCAACACGCTTGTAGGCGGGCTGGCGCACATAGGAGTCGGCACGCGTCAGGTGAGGCGCGGTGGTGGGCAGACCGTCGCTCAGGATACCCTTCAGGCTGAACTTGAGGCGCGGAATGCTGGGGAAATAATCGGTAAAGAACAGCGCGATGCTGTAGCGCTGGTCGGTGGGGCGGGGCACTTTCACGCCGTACAGGTCTTCCTGCGTTTTCATCAACGAGAGACTGAGCCAGGAGTCGGTGCCCTCGACAAATTGACCGAACAGTTTCATGTCCACACCGGCGATGTAACCCTTGGAGGAGTTGACGCCGCTATAGACGAGCTTGAGGTTGTCAATCTCGTAGGGGATGAGGTTGGAGAGGTTCTTGTAGTAGGCCTCGGCGGTGAACTTGAAGGGGCGGTCAAGGGCGCGGAAGGTGTAATCGCTGCCCAGGATGACCTGGATGCTGCGCTGCGACTTGATGTCCTTGTTCAACAGGATAGTGCGGTTGCCCAGCGTGTCCATGAGCTGCTGGCGGTATTCCTTATAGAAGGGTGCCTGGTAATAAATGCCACCTGCAAGCCTGAACGAGAGGTTGCCGTTGCGCGCGGGAACAAATCCCAGGCTCACGCGGGGCGAGATAAGGGCCTCGCTGTTGAAATTCCAATGGGAGAAACGCACGCCGGCATTGAGTGACCAGTAACCGGCATCCGAGCTGATGCGCCATGTGTCCATGAGCCAAGCGGCAAAGCGGGTGGTGTTCAGGTCATTGCTCGACGACTCGGTGAAGATGACGTTGACCTGATTGGGGATGTGGGGTAGGGAGTAGCCCGCGCTATCGCGCCATTGCCACTGCCGCGAGCGGTCATAGATGTTCTCCTTGCGCATCGACACGCCATAGGAGATGCTGTTCTGGTTGATGCCGATATTACCCCTGAGCGTGAGGTCCATAACGTTCATCTTCAGGCGGGTGCGCTCGTGCTCGTGGTACTTGCCCACACCCAGTTCCTGTCCGGCCTGGTCAAGCCAGTACTCGCCGTGGATATCATAGGAGACGTACTCGTCGGTACGGTATCCCGATGCCTGCAGGGTGATGTTGGTGCCCTTGTCGTTGAAGGAATAGGTCGCAGCAGCGGCACCAAAGTAGGTCTGGAACTTATCCTTCTCGTAGCCGTCGAAGTAGACGGTGAACGTGCGGACGATCTCGCTGGTACCGAAGCTGGTCTCGCGGTTTGAGGGCGTGAAGCGGTAATCGTTGATGCTCACGTTACCCAGCAGGGCGATGCGCAGTTTGTTGATGGGCTTGAACACGAGGCTCGTCTGGTAATCGAAGTACTGCGGGTCATATTCGCCCTTGCTCTCGAGAGAACCCAGGAGCGAGGAGTTGCGCTTGTAGCGCACACCGTGCATCTGCGAGTAATGGTTGGTGCTGTGGCCCAGCATCAGGCTGCCGCCCTGCATGCTCGCGGCAAAGGCGCCCTCAAAAGCCTCGGGCTCACGGTAGGTGATGTCCAGCACCGACGACATGCGGTCGCCGTAGGCCGCACTGAAGCCGCCGGTCGAGAAATCTACCTTACGCACCATGTCGGGGTTGATGATACTCATACCCTCTTGCTGTCCCGAGCTGATGAGCTGCGGACGGTAAACCTCGATGCCGTTGATATAGACGCTGTTCTCGTCGTAGGAGCCGCCGCGCACCATATACTGTGAACTCATCTCGTTCTTGGAGCTTACGCCCGCCATCGTGGTCATCACTGCCTCGACACTGCCGCCCGACGCGTCGGGCGTGCGCCGCAGCATGTCCACATCGATGCCCTGCATGCCGTTAGTCTGTTTCTTGTACTCGGTAATCTCCACTTCGCCCAACTCGAGCGTTTTCTCATAGAGCTTGGGGTTGATGGTGACCGTGCCCTCGGGCTTAATGAGCTGGCGGGTGACCGTAGAGTAACCCAGGCACGAGAATTCGACCATGATGGTGTCGGCCTTGGGGACGGTCATCTCATATTGGCCCTTGGTATCGGTGTTGGTGCCCACGGCAGTGCCTAACAGGCGCACCGTGGCAAACTCGATGGGCTGCCCGGTGGCATCGACGACGGTGCCGGTGATTTTGACCTGTGAAAACGCTAGCGTGGCACACGCGAGGCATGCCAGAAGCATCAGTATGCGGGAATGGAGTTTCATTGTCTTTTCTACGTTTTACATTCTTATAACGCAGAAAACGACAAAAAAGTATTTTATCCTTGAGGTTTTGGCTTCGGCTGTCGCCGCGCTCCTTAGTTCGAGAAGATGGAGAAGAGGCTGCTGGCGTTCATGCGGGAGTACCCGTTGGGAATGCCGCGGTCGATGTTCACATTCTCGTTCCAGTCGATGCCCTTGTAGGTGAGCGTGAAGTCGAGCTTCTTTTTATCGACGCTGGCATTCACCTTGATGCTGTGGGCGATATTGCCGGCCTTGGTGTTGCGCACGTCACCGTAGTTGACCTGATAGGCGGCGTTGGCCGAACCTTTGGGGACGATATTGAGCGTGACAATGCGTTTTGAATTGTCAAAGGTGAAGGTGTAATTGTATCCCTTGTATCCCTCGGTGGGCGACACCACGGTGTTGTTGCCCTGGCTGCTGGTGGCGACTTGAGGTGCCAACGACTTGTTGAGGGTGCCCTTGCCGATGATGAACGGACGTCCCAGGAAGATGTCCTGGACGTCGCTCACGGTGACGGGGATGCCGGCGGTGAGCAGTGACACTTTCTCGGCAATGTAGCGCTTGTGTACTTTGTCAACGGCATACACGCTGTCGGCGGTAATCAGGAGTTTACCCACCTCGATGCCTAGCATGGGCCTGATCGAAATGAAGATGGCATCGTCGCGCACCATACGCACCTGGATTGCCGAGGAAAAGTTGCTTCCTCCCTTCAGGGAGATATTGCCGCCCGTCTGTAGGGTGTGCCAGTCGCCCAGCGTGGCGAGAACGGCGTCCAGCGGGTTGAGGGACGTCTGGCTGGACGTGGACTGTCCGTCGGGGGTTGTGGGGAGTGAGCCTGCTCCTTTCTTGAGGGTGCCGCAGGCGGCCGTGAGCATCGCCAGGGCGATGACGGCAATCATGGTGATGATGTTATTCTTCATAATAGGTCTTGTCTTTGACTTTGCGTTGCAGTAGTTCGTTGTCCTGGTCTTGCTCGAGGGCCTTGGTCCATTGCTCGATGGCGGCCTCCTTCTCGCCGTTGAACCACAGGATGTCGCCGTAATGCTCCAGCAGGTGGTTGTCCTCGTCGTTCTCGACGGCCCTCTTGATGTAGAGCAGGGCCATGCTGTAGTCCTTCTTGGCGAAGTACACCCAGGCGTAGGTGTCGATGAAGTTGGCGTTATCGGGGTCTTCCTTGATGGCGAGGGCGGCCATGCGCTCGGCACGGTCCAGGTCCTGCCCGCGCAGGGCGAGGAAGTAGGCGTAGTTGTTGAGTGTGCCGGAGTTGAGCGGGTCAAGTTCCAGCGCCTGCTCGTAGCATTCGACGGTCCTGGCGCTGTCTTTCATCTCGCTGTAGGTGTCTCCCATGCCGGTGAGGACGTTGGCCTTGCGTTGGGTGTCGGTCGAGTCGGTGAGGGCTAGAATCTTGTTATAGGTCTCGATGGCCTTGTCATATTCCTTCATCTGATGGTAACAACCGGCCACATAGCCGTACAGGTCAAGGTTGTCGGCGTTGTATTCCAACGCCTTTTCCGACGCTTTGATGGCTGCGGGATAGTTATCGTCCATCATGTTGAGGATGACCATGTTGCGCCAGCCTGAAGCATCGGTGGGATTGACGTCGAGGCTGTAACCCAGCTGCTCGATGGCCCCCTTGTAGTCGCGCTTGGTGTAGAAATACTCGCTGTAGAGCTGGTGGATGCTGGCCTCGTGCGGGTGTTGCTCGATGAGGACGGTGAACAGGTCGTTGATGCGCTGGGTAGTGTCCTCGGCGGCCAGTTTCTCGCGGATGTACCCCAGCAGGACATCCATCTTGGAATCGACGTCGAGTTGCTCTGAGGTGAGGGCATTATAAATCTGTTGCTCGTATCCGGCGCTGTCTCCGGCCTCGGTGCAGTAACGGGCCCTGATGAGGTAGATGTAGCCGTTGTCGGGGGCATATTCCTGAGCGCGGTCCAGATAGTACAGGGCGCTGTCGTTCATGCCGTAGTGCTGGAACAAGCTGCTCATCGCGATGTTGTAGGAATCGTTTTGGGGAGCGGTGGAGAGCAGGCCGCGCATCTCGCGAATGGCTCCTGCGCTGTCGTTCATCGCCATGTAGTTATCGATCTTGCTCGATGTGATCTGGATGGCCTCACCGAAGATGGTCTCGATGCTGTCATAGGTGATGTTGCTCTGGGCATAGTCCCCCGAGCGGGAATAGGCCTCGGCGAGCCTGAGTTGCAGCTCCAGCCGGTTGGGGTTATACTCGTTGAGCAGCTTGAGGGCGCGCAGGGCCTCCTCGGGGTGACCCAGCTGCATATTGGCGTCGCAATAGAAGGTGGTCTCGTACAAGTCTTCGGGTTGCGCCTCAAAGTGTTCTTTCATCAGCGCCAGACCCCGCTCGCAGTTCTCCTTGGTCGTGTTGTTCATTCTCAACAGGCACATGCCCAGCTGGAAGGAGATGGCGGTGTTGCCCGGGTCTATCTCGTGGGCATAGGCCAGCATCTCCTGGAAGGCGTCATAGTTGCCTCTCATTTTCTGGTTCTGTGCCTCGACGAAGATGTACTCGGCCTTGCGCTGGTCGGCGAATGGAACCTCCTTTCGGGTCAGGTCATTCTTGCCGGCCAGGGTCGTCAAGGCCAGCATCATGACTGTTAATATCGCTAAATGTCGTTTCATCGACTTTTTATTATCTCTTATCTCTTATCTCTTATCTTTTCTCTCTTATCTTTTAACTCTTAACTACCTCATTCCCGTGTGGCCGAATCCGCCGGCTCCTCTTTCGGTCTCGTCGAGGTCGTTGACGGCCACCCAGTTGACGCTACTGTGCCGGGCCACCACCATCTGGCAGATGCGCTCGCCGTTGTCGATGGTCTGCGGCTCGTCGCTCAGGTTCACGAGGATGACACCGATTTCGCCCCGGTAGTCGGCATCGATGGTACCGGGCGTGTTGAGCACCGTGAGACCCCGTTTCAATGCCAATCCGCTGCGGGGCCTGATTTGGCACTCATAGCCCTCGGGCAAGGCAATGTAGATGCCCGTGTGCACCAGGGCGCGCTGCAACGGCTGCAGGGTCAACGGCTGGTCAAGCCATGCGCGCAGGTCCATGCCGGCACTCAGTGCCGTACTGTATTGCGGCAGCTCGTGCGGTCCGCGGTTCACGATTTTCACGTCGATTTTGTCCATGATTCGTCGTCATTGATATTAAACTACAAAAGTATAACAAAATCATGACTTAAATTGAATTTATAAATCATTAAAATAGCAATGCCAAATTTTGGCACTGCGTCCTCCTACCTTTGCAGTGTAAAACCAAAAGAATAAGGAGGAACGACTATGAACAGGAACTTCAACAAGATCGTCAACTGTGGTGACCGCATCTGCGCCACGCTCGAGTGTAACGGACGCCGTCTTGCAAGCCTCGACGGCCACGGATATGTGAGTCTGGATGCCGTGAAGCGGGCTCTCCTCGACAAGGCGGGCCGTTATATCGGCATGGCCGTGCTGACCATTCGCAACTGTACCCAGGGCTGGCGTGATGTGACGGCCATGGCCACCATGCGTCGTCCCGTAGCCGCCCGCGAGACGGCTGTTGGGGCTGCCGTTCCCCGCGTGGGCGCCCAGTACCTCATCCCGTGGGCATCCTGAAAAATTATTTGGCATATAGGGGCCCGATTGGAGAAATAGTTGTAAATTTGTCATCTCAAAACATTATATATTATTATGAAAGGAATTATTGGAGCAGTTGCCGGCGATGTTATCGGGTCGGCTTATGAGTTTAACCCTACACGGGACTATAACTTTGAATTGTTCACACCTCAAAGCACGTTTACCGACGATACCGTGCTCACCATGGCCAATGCACTGTGGCTGCTGGATGACGAGCAACACACCCATGAGCGCCTGGTAGCCATCATGCAGGACTTCTGTCAGCGATATCCCGGTCGTGGCTATGGCGGACGCTTTGCCTTGTGGATCAACATGAAGAACCCTGAACCCTACGATTCATTCGGCAACGGTTCGGCCATGCGCGTGAGCCCCGTCGGCTATTATGCGCAGACGCTCGAGGAGGCCCTGTCGCTGGCTCAGATTTCGGCCGAGGTGACGCACAACCACCCCGAGGGCATCAAGGGCGCCCAGGCCACGGCTGCCGCCATCTTCATGGCGCGCCAGGGCAAGAAGAAAGATGAGATACGCGAGTATATCGAGAAAAATATCGGCTACGACCTGAGCCGCACGCTGGAGGAGATTCGTCCCAACTACACGTTCAACGAGATCTGCCAGACTACAGTCCCCGAGGCCCTGACCTGCTACCTGGAGGGATACAACTATGAGGATGTCGTCCGTCTCGCGGTTTCGCTGGCTGCCGATGCCGACACCCTGGCCGCCATCGCAGGCCCCATCGCATCGGCCGTGTGGGATGTGCCCAACGAGATTTCACAACCGGTTATCGCCTCGCTCAGCGAGGAATTCTGTACAACGCTGCTTCGCTTCAACGAGCTGGTGGCCGAACGAGAGAGCACTGACCGATGATGGACATGAACAACGGCATCCTCAAGGTGGTCAAGAGCCTGGGTGCCAAGAAATACCGTGACGAGGAAGGACTGTTTGTCGCCGAGGGTACCAAGTGTGTGCGCGACACGTGGCAGCACTTCAACTGCCGCTGGCTCATCGCCAAGCGCTCGTGGTACGACCAGTGCGGCACTGCCGAGCATTACGATAAAATCGTGTTTGCCAACGGCCAGCAGATGGCGCGTATCTCGCAGTTTGACACGCCCAGCGACGTGATAGCGGTCTATGAGAAGCCCGAGGACTCCATCGACACCGCACGGGTTGCCGCAAGCCTGAATATCGTGCTCGACAACATCCAGGACCCCGGCAATTTGGGGACCATCATCCGTCTCGCCGACTGGTTCGGTATCCGTGACATCTTTGCCAGTAAGACCACCGTCGATGTGTATAACCACAAGGTGGTGCAGGCCACGATGGGCGCCATCGCCCGCGTCAAGGTTCACTATGGAGACTTGGAGGCCTTGTTTGAGGAGTATCCTGACCTGCCCGTCTACGGCACCTTCCTCGACGGCAAGGATATCTACCGCAGCGAGTTGGGCAAGACGGGCTTTGTCGTGTTCGGCAACGAGGGCCAGGGCATCAGTGCCAAGGTCGGCAAGCATGCCACCCATCGCCTGCTCATCCCCAAGGCCAAGACCACCGGCAGCGAGTCGCTCAACGTGGGCGTCGCCGCCGCCATCACCATCAGCGAGTTCTTCAGGAGATAATCCACCATTTAATTAGTCTAATTAGTCCAATCAGTCCAATTCGCCCAATCTGTCATGCCCAAGCAATCAACCAAGACCACTTTCTTCTGCAAGAACTGCGGCAACGAGTCACCCAAGTGGCTTGGCAAGTGCCCGGCCTGCGGCGAGTGGAACACCTATATCGAGGAGCCCAAGGCACCCAAGTCGGCATCGATGCGCTACAGCCCTGCTGGCAGTAGCGGTCACCAGGTGGTTGAGCCTGTCAAGATCTCGGAAATCCGTGCCGAAGACCAGCCGCGCATCAATTTGCCTAGTGGCGAGTTGAACCGTGTGCTCGGTGGCGGACTCGTGCCGGGGAGCATTGTCTTGCTTGGTGGCGAACCGGGAATCGGCAAGTCAACATTGGTCTTGCAGAACGTGTTGCGCATCCGTTCTCGTCGGGTGCTGTATGTATCGGGCGAGGAGAGCCCGCAGCAGTTGCGCATGCGTGCCGACCGCATCGCCGGCGGACACATGGACTGCGAGTGCTACCTGCTGTGCGAGACCTCGTTGGACAACATCTTCAACAGCATACGCTCGTTCCAGCCCGGGCTCATCATTGTGGACTCCATCCAAACGATCGCCAGCGAACAGTTGGAGAGCGCGCCCGGCAGCGTGACCCAGGTGCGCGAGTGTGCCGCCGCTTTCCAGCGCTATGCCAAGGAAACCTATACCCCCGTCATCCTTATCGGCCACATCAACAAGGAGGGCAGCATCGCCGGCCCCAAGGTGCTGGAGCACATCGTGGATGCCGTCATCCAGTTTGAGGGCGACCGCAACTACCTGTACCGCATCCTCAGGCCGATAAAAAACCGTTTCGGCAACACGAGCGAGATAGGCATCTATGAGATGAAGCAGGACGGACTACGCGAGGTGACCAATCCCAGCGAACTGCTGCTCAGCGACCGCGACACTGAATTGTCGGGCACGGCCATCGGCGTGACCATCGACGGCATGAGGCCTTTCCTCATCGAGGTGCAGGCGCTGGTGAGCACCGCCGCCTACGGCACCGCACAGCGCTCGGTCACGGGCTTTGAACAGCGGCGCATGAACATGCTGCTCGCCGTGCTCGAGAAAAGGCTCGGCTTCAAGTTGGCCCAGAAAGACGTTTTCCTCAACATCGTGGGCGGCATCAAGGTCAGCGACCCCGCCCTGGACTTGGCCATCATCAGTGCGATTCTCTCGTCCAATGTGGATATGGCCATCAACGCCAATGTGTGTTTCGCCGGCGAGGTGGGACTCTCGGGCGAGATAAGACAAGTGACGCGCTGCGAGCAACGCGTCACCGAGGCCCAGAAACTGGGCTTTGAGACCATTATTATCCCGAAGAACAACCTCAAGGGCGTGAAACGCGACCAGTGGACCATCAAGGTCGTCGAGGTCACCCGTGTCGAGGATGCCTTCCGTTACCTCTTCGGCTAACTAAAAATTCTTTTTCTTGTGTTGGCAGTTCTTGCCGCAACCGCAGCCGCAGTCTCCATGGCCGCGGGTCGTCTTGATGACGCGCCGCAGCACATAGACCAGCGCCACGGCCACGATGCCGAGCACCACAATCGTTTGGATTAATGTTGTCATAATTCTCGATTTTTCTTGTTCCTGATTAAATCAGCCTCGCCACATGGTAGAAGATAAACGACACGAGCCAGGCAACGCCGGTGGTGTAGAAAATCTCAAATACCATCCATTTGGTGCCTGCTTCGCGCTTGATGGCTACGAGGGCTGCGATACACGGGAAGTAGAGCAGGATGAACAGCATGAACGAGTAGGCGACAATCGGGTCGAACACGTGTTCTCCGTTAGGCTTGGTGGCGGTCTGCAGTTTCTCCTTGAGCGATGCGCTCTCCTCGTCGGCATCGGCTTCGCCGGTATAGAGCACACCCATCGTCGAGACGACAATCTCCTTGGCAGCGGCTCCGGTGAGCACGCTCACGCCCATCTGCCAGTTGAAGCCCAGCGGTTCAACCAGCGGCTCGATGGCCTTGCCCATCTGGCCCATGTAGGAATTCTCGATCTGCTCCTGGGGCGTCTGCCCGTCGTGGCGCGGGAAGTAACCGAGCGCCCAAACGATGATTGATGCCGCGAGAATGATGGTGGCCATCTTCTGCAGGTATTGTTTGCCCTTGCTCCACATGTGGATGATGGCGTTACGGGCCGTCGGTTTGCGGTAGGGAGGCAATTCCATCACAAACTGGGTCTTGTCATGCTTCAGGAAGGTCTTGCTCATGATGATTGCCGTGAGTCCGGCAACCAGGATGCCGATGAGGTAGATGCTCATCAGGATAAGTCCCTGATTGGCGGTGAAGAAGGCAGCCACCAGCAGCAGGTAGGCCGGCAGGCGGGCCGAGCACGACATGAACGGCACGGTGAGGATGGTGACCAGGCGGTCACGGCGGTTCTCCAGCGTACGGGTCGCCATGATGGCCGGCACACCGCAGCCAAAGCCGATGAGGTAGGGGATGAACGACTTGCCGTGCAGTCCCACGCGGTGCATGATGCGGTCAACAATGAAGGCCGCACGGGCCATGTAACCGCTATCCTCGAGCAGCGAGATGAAGAAGAACAGAATCAGGATCTGCGGCAGGAAGACGAGCACGCCGCCCACGCCGCCGATAATGCCGTCGACAATCAGGTCCTTGAGGATGCCGTCGGGCATCGTACCGCCAATCCACTCCCCAATCCAGCCGATGCCGTTCTCGATCCATTCCTGGGGGTAGGCACCGAGGGTGAATGTAGCCTCAAACATCAGCCACATCAGCACCAGCAGGCAAGGCAGCGCCAACCAGCGGTTGGTCAGCAGGCGGTCCATCGAATAGCCGGGCTTGGTGTCGTCTGTGGCGCGGTCGGGATTCGGGGTCAGGGCCTCGGCCAGGGCACCCCTCACAAAACCGTACTTCAAGTCGGTGATGATGCTCACGATGTCATTGTTAAAGTCTCGCTCGATGCGCTGGCGCATATCGGCAGCGGTCTTTTTTACCTCCTCGGCATTGTCCTGGCTGTTGAGCAGTTCAATGGCATGTTGGTCGTTCTCAATGATTTTGAGCACCGTGTAACGGTCCAGTGTCGGGCACATCTCGCCCAACTCCTTCAGGCAATCCTCGATGAGCTGGCCGTAGTTCACGTTGTGATGCAGGGTCTCCTGCTCGCTCTCGTTGATGGCGTCCATCGTGGCTTGCAGCACGTCTTTCACGCCGTGTCCGTTATAGGCCGTCAGGGGCACCATGCGTGCTCCCAGCAGGCGGCCCATCATCTCGATGTCGAGTTTGTCGCCGCTCTTTTCCAGCTCGTCCCACATGTTTAGGGCCACGACCATCGGGATGTTCATGTCCATCAATTGTGTGGTGAGGTACAGGTTGCGTTCCAGGTTGCCGGCATCAACGATGTTGAGGATGGCGTCTGGATGGTTGTCGCGGATGTAGGTGCGGACGTACATCTCCTCGGGCGAGTATTCGGTCAGCGAGTAGGTGCCGGGCAAGTCCACGAGCTGCACCTTGTGGCCGTCGATGTTAAACCAGCCTTCCTTGCTGTCGACGGTGACGCCGCCATAGTTGCCCACCTTCTCGCGGGCTCCCGTCGCGTTGTTGAACAGGGATGTCTTGCCGCAGTTGGGGTTACCGATGAGCACAACGCGCAACACGTTGTCGGCCATCGGATCCATGCCGGCGACTTCGGTCTCTACCACGCCGTTAAAGGCGTCTTCCATGTCGCAGAATTCGGCGTCCTTGTCGGTGATTTCCACCTGGGCGGCCTCGCTGTGGCGCAGCGAGATGTGCGACCCCATAATCATGTATTCAACGGGATCTTGCAGCGGGGCGTTCTTGATCACTGTGACACGTGCGCCACGCACGAAGCCCATCTCCAGCAACCGCTGGCGGAAGGCTCCGTCGCCCTGGACGCGCACCACCTGCACGGTCCTTCCCACCGGCTCGTCGTCAAGCAGGCGGGACTTCACTTTATCGTTTTTAGTGTTGTTTCCAAGTTTACTCATATATCGTGTCTGTTTTTTTTCAACTTGCAAAAATACTTCAATTCTACCACCATCACAATCCCCCTTTTTTATATTATTTCGCCTTTTTTATCCCCATAAATGGGGATATTTGGCCTGTTTTTTCAGCCATTTTGTCTCACCCCTCGCCACAACGGCACTAAAATAATCGTTCTTGCCCATCAGCATGAGACCCTACAGGTTTATTCCGCTAGCAAGAAATTTTCTTTTTTTTGAGTAAACGATTACTAAGAAAATTTTTAACTTTGTGTCATAATGCTAAATGACTGCTAAATAGAAGCTTAGCATCTTTGCGCCTTGGCGTGAGGTATGGTGTCAGAGTGGCTATTTTATAGCGGTTTAATGTTAATATGTGTTAAATCTAAAAAGGCGATTAAACTTTTCGTCTTTTTGTGAGTCAATACTACGACTTCAATGAAGATAATGCTTCAAACGAATAAAACTGACTTTTTCTTAATAATAAAACACTTCAACATTGTGTCAAACTGCTGACGAAGCATGATGCGGCACAGAACATATAGGTCCCGCCAGACTTCTAACGTCTCGGGACTTTTGTTTTTTTTAGGCAATGCTATAGCTGTTGGCCCAAAACCCTGCGGGGCAAATGCCAATTACACGAATTAGACTTATTTGACCAATTAGTCCAATTTGACCAATTAGTCCAATTCGTCTCATTAGCGAAATTCGCATTAAAAAGGGTCAACTCCTATATCATTCCATTACATTTTCAGGTAAAAGGCGCGGGTGAGGGCGATGTATTCGTCGGTGAACGTGCCGTCGTGGCGGGCGATGGTTAGGGACTCCTCGCGGTAAGGCACGTCGCGGCGGGAAAGTTGCCACAGGATGCGCTTGGCGGGAGCGTTCTCGACGGGGACGACACGGGTAATCCACCTCACGGGCAGGGACGCAAAAGCGGCAGCGCTGATAATCGCTTGTTCGGCATCGGTGGGGGAGATGAGCGCCAGGGTGCCGTCGTCGCTCAGCAGGCGTGCGGCCCCCTCAATGAGTTGGCCGTAGGAGAGCGCCTGGGTGTGGCGTGCCAGCGAACGGGCGTCATCGGGCGGCAGCAGGCTGTCGGTGAAAAACGGAGGGTTGGATACGATCAGGTCATACTGTACAGCGGGGTTCCACCTGTTGAAGTCGCACTCATGTGCCGCGAGACGGTCGCCCCAGGGCGAGTTGGCGAAGTTGATCCGGGCTTCCTCGACGGCATCGTGGTCGATATCGATGGCGTCGATAACGGCACTCGCGTTGCGCTGGGCAACCATCAGGGCGATGACACCGCAGCCGGTCCCGACGTCAAGGACGCGACGGGCGTCAGTGACAGGACACCATGCGCCCAGCAGAACGCCGTCGGTGCCCACTTTCATCGCCGTGCGATCGTTCAGCACAGCGAATTGCTTGAACCGGAAAACCTTTTCTCGTCCCATAACCAGGTGCAAAGGTAAACATTTTGTCCCTATCGGGCCGCACGCGATGATGGTTTTCTGACACGGGTTTGGCACGGTTTTTGCCATATGTGCGGTGGCTATTTAGTTAAAAAATGAGGCAATTAGCATTTTTTCACGCAAAAAAATGATTCTTGTGTCGTTTAACTTTATACCTTGCAACGTTTTTTTAACACAAGACTTAAACTTTTTGAAAAGAACATTGTCTAATAGACGTACAACAATTATTAATGAATTTTTAAAACGTGATGAGATTATGAAGTACCGTGTTTTAACATTATTGGGCGTGCTGGCACTTAGTGCTGGCGTATTCATACAAGCCCAGGACTACGACGACATCTATTACGATGCGTCCAAGACTTCAGGCAGCACCAAGGCCGCCAAGGTCACCACGCCTGCCAAGACTGTTGCCGTTTACGGCGAGGTTCCCGAGCGCTACAAGGCTGTTGCCGAGAGCAACTACCGTGTGGAGCGCGACGAGGACGAGTATAACCGTCGCGGCGCCTATGAGCCCGAATTCGAGGTGGACATCAATGGTGACACCATCTACGAGGAGGCTTTTGCTAACACTCGCCGCATCGAGCGTTTCTACAATCCCGACATTGTCATCCTGAGCGACGACGATGATCTGGTTGAACTTTATTATGACGAGTCGCCTACCGTCAATCTGATAATCGGTTCCGACTGGGACTATACTGTCAGCTATGGTTGGGACTGGCCTGGTTATCTGTGGCGTCACAGCTGGTATGATCCCTGGTATGACTTCACCTGGAGAAGCACTTGGTGGTCCTACGGATGGTATTCTCCTTATTACTATAACTCCTGGTACGCACCCCGCCTGTGGGGATGGACCTACTGGGGTCCCCGTACTACCTGGGGCATAGGCTGGGGCGGATACTATGGATGGTATGATCCCGGTTATTGGCATGGTCCTGCACACCACTATGGTGACTACACACGTCATGGCTACGGTACCTCCCGCTACGTGGGTGGCAATCATGGCGGTTCGCGCACCGGCTTGGCAACCAACCGTAACGGTCGTCACAGCACGTCGGCAGCAGCTCCTGGTCGCAGCGGTATCTCCTCGCGCGGCACTGGCCGTGGAGGCACAGCCACAACCCGTGGCGGTGGTAATATCGGCACGCGCGGCACAAGCGGTCGTGGTGGTGGCACGGCCACAACCCGTGGCGGTGGCAACATGGGCTCACGCGGCACCAGTGGCGTGACCCCGCGCAGCTCAGGCTCTGTATCAAGGCCCTCGTCGGGTACCCGTTCCAGTGGCACCTCCTATGGCGGCAGCCGTTCGTCGAGCTCTTCGCACAGCAGCGGCGGTTCCTATAGCGGTGGCTCGCGCTCCAGTGGCGGCGGCTCCTATAGTGGCGGCTCGCACAGCAGCGGTGGTCACAGTGGTGGATCAGCAGGTGGTGGCGGACGTCGTCGTTAACCGTGACCGACCCTTCACACACCCATGAGTATTGTGATCAAGTGAGTGTTTGTTGAACATTATTGAAACTTAATACCCTTTTGAACGAAATGAAGAAGAAAGTTTTTGCCTTACTGTTGTGCGGACTTCCTCTTATGATTAACGCACAGGACTCCTTTGATGTCCTGCAGATGTCACAAACCGAACTCCGGGGAACCTCGCGCTTCCAGTCGATGGCGGGGGCCTTCGGAGCCCTCGGAGGCGATATCTCGGTTCTCACTCAGAACCCTGGTGGCATCGGTGTCTATCGCAATTCCGACTTGGGAATCACCTTTAGCCTGGACTTCAATAGCACCAAGGCTGGTGTCGATAAGATAAATGAGACCAAGTTCAATGTCAACAATGTCGGTTACATCGGTGTCATAAGACTTGACAGCGAATCGGTACCCAACCTGAACTTCGGCTTCTCTTATAACCGCCTGCAGTCCTTCAACCGCCATTACAGGGGCGGTGTGTCCAACATCGCGACCTCGATGAGTAACTTCATCGCCGACGAGTTTGTCAACGTGGCGGGTTATAGCTACAAGGACCTCTATTGGGAGGAAGACTTCAACCCCTATTTTGACGGATATGCTCCCTGGGCTGCAGTAACCGCCTTTGACATGCCCACACGCACCAACGGCTACGTCGGTATCATCAATGCCAACAACTCCGGCATGCAGGGCCTTTACGGCCAGGGTACCAGGGGCAATGCCTACTACGAGGTGGACGAGCGCGGTCATGCCGACGAGTACAATATCGCCTTCGGTGGCAACATCAACAACAAGGTGTATTTTGGTCTCGACTTCGGCATCCTCGACCTGGATTACAGGAGCTCGCAAGCCTACGAGGAGGACCTGGACGATGCTTACGTCATGGCCGATGACGAGGACTTGCTCTATAGCCCTATCGTCAATGACAACACCCGTGCCGAGTGGGGATTGTACAACTACCTGCACACCGAGGGCACCGGCGTCAACTTCAAGTTGGGACTCATCTGGCGTCCCACCCAGGCCCTGCGCATCGGTGCCGCGGTTCACACGCCCACCTACTATGACATGCGCGATACCTACATGGTTGAAGCCGATCTCACGGCCTATCAGGATGGCAACCTGTTGTACTCAGCTACTCAGGCCAGCAACGATGGATACAACTATTCCAGCACCTACACCATGAACACCCCGTGGCACTTCATGGGTAGCGTGGCCGGTGTCATCGGCACCAGCGGCCTCCTCAGCCTGGACTACGAGTGTGTGGCCAACGAGACCATGCGCATCGGTGACGATCGTCGTAACAACTATCCCGACGTGACCGAGAGCGTCAAGGCCAACTTCAAGCCGTCGCACATCATCCGCCTCGGTGGCGAGTACCGCGTCAATCCCAACTGGAGCCTGCGCGCTGGTTACAGCATCAAGACCACTCAGGTCGAGAAGGGCGTCGATGAGTATGACTACAACATCGCCACGGTGGGTACTAATCCTACCTACCAGTATGACAACTCGGTTCAGAACATCACCTGCGGTTTGGGTTATCACTACAAGTCGTTCTATACCGACCTGGCCTATGTCCACAAGATCCGTAAGAGCGTCTACAACGCGTTCTCGCCCATCAATGACAAGTACGGCTACGAGCCCAATGTCAGTGCCGATGTGACGGATCACAACAACCGCATCTCGCTCACGCTGGGCATGAGGTTCTAATCAAGATTTTAATCCCGGAAATTACGTTTATAAAATTCATTAAAAATGATGTCTGGCAATGCGCGGTGAACGCGTGTTGCCAGACTTTTTATTATTTCAAGGCTTGATGAAATAAAGAATCTTATTTGGCGGCAGGGATATCGGGAAAAAGGTCGTCCAGGGCTGTTTGGAAGGCCTGCAGCTGCTGCTTGATACCCTTGAGCTGCTCAATGGCGTCAAAACGCTTGTCAACGCCGTCGCGGTTGTGCCTGATCTGGGCCTGGGCGGCATCCAGCTTGAGGCCTTTTTCCTTGACCAGGTAATAGACCTTGCTGATGATCTCGATGTCGTTGGGCGTGTAGTAGCGGATGTTTTTCTTGTTGCGTTTGGGGCGGATGATGGTGAACTGCGTCTCCCAGTAGCGCAGGGTGGATTCGGGGATACCTAAAATCTCCGAAACATCACCGATTTTATAGAATTTTTTGTCCAGTTCTCGCATGGTCTTGCACAAATTGATAGAAATAATTACCTTTGCAGGTTAAATGCGACACTGCAAAGGTAAACAATAAGTTTAGACTTTGCAACAAAACGAGAACATTTATAATAAATTAAAATAAATCATTATGCTCACTGCAAAAGAAATCCGAGAGACGTTCAAGCGTTACTTTGAGGAACGCGACCACCACATCGTGCCGTCGGCACCCATGGTCATCAAGGACGATCCCACACTCATGTTTACCAATGCCGGTATGAACCAGTTCAAGGACATTATCCTGGGCAACAAGGACGCCCAGTGGCGGCGTGTCGCCGACTCCCAGAAGTGCCTCCGCGTCAGCGGCAAGCACAACGACCTGGAGGAGGTGGGACATGACACCTACCACCACACCATGTTCGAGATGTTAGGCAACTGGTCCTTTGGCGACTACTTCAAGCATGAAGCCATCGACTGGGCTTGGGACCTGCTGGTCAACGTTTACGGTTTGGAACCCAAGAACCTCTATGCCACCGTCTTTGAGGGTGACGCCAGCATCGGCGTGGCCCGCGACGACGAGGCGGCCACCTTCTGGGAGGCCCATCTGCCCAAGGATCACATCCTCAACGGCAATGCCCACGACAATTTCTGGGAAATGGGTGACACCGGCCCCTGCGGCCCTTGTAGTGAAATTCACATCGACCTTCGCAGCGAGGAAGAGAAGGCTGCCATCCCCGGCGCATCCCTCGTCAACAAGGATAACCCCCTCGTGATCGAGATTTGGAACCTCGTGTTCATGCAGTATAACCGCAAGGTGGACGGCTCGCTCGAGCCGCTGCCCAACAAGGTCATCGACACCGGTATGGGCCTCGAGCGCCTGTGCATGGCCCTGCAGGGCAAGAAGTCTAACTACGACACCGACGTCTTCCAGCCCCTCATCGGCAAGCTGGGCGAGATGTGCGGCAAGAAGTACGGCGACAACAAGGACGTGGACATCGCCATGCGCGTCGTGGCCGACCACGTGAGGACCATCGCCTTCTCGGTAGCCGACGGTCAGCTCCCCAGCAATGCCAAGGCCGGCTACGTCATCCGCCGAATCCTACGTCGTGCCGTGCGCTACGGCTACACCTTCCTGGGATTCAAGGAGGCCTTCATGTACCGCCTCATCGACACGCTCATCGAGGGCATGGGCGACGCCTATCCCGAAATCAAGGCACAGGCCGACCTCATCAAGCATGTGACCAAAGAGGAGGAAGATGCCTTCCTGCGCACCCTCGATACGGGTATGAAGCTCATCGAGAAGGTCATCGCCGACACCAAGGCCGCCGGCAAGACCGTTGTCGATGGCAAGGAGGCATTCACGCTCTATGACACCTTCGGGTTCCCGCTCGACCTCACCGAACTCATCCTGCGCGAGAACGGCATGACCGTCAACGAGGAGGAATTCAATGTCGAGATGCAGAAGCAGAAACAGCGCGCCCGCAATGCCGCTGCCGTCGAGGCTACCGACTGGGTCGAGCTGCGTGACGGCGTCACCGAGTTTGTGGGCTATGACCTGACCGAGTGTGACGTGAATATCCTGCGTTACCGCAAGGTGACCCAGAAGAACAAGTCCTTCTACCAGATCGTGCTCGACCGCACCCCGTTCTATGCCGAGATGGGTGGCCAGGTGGGCGACCGCGGCACCCTCACCCTGGGTGACGAGGTCATCGAGGTGACCGACACCAAGCGCGAGAACAACCTGCCCGTGCACATCACGGCCAAGCTGCCCAGCGACGTCAATGCCACGCTCCATGCCGCTATCGATATCGAGGCCCGCCATGCCATCGAGCGCAACCATACGGCAACCCACTTGCTGCATGCCGCTTTGCGTCAAGTCCTGGGAACCCATGTCGAGCAGAAGGGCTCCTATGTTGACCCAGTATCGCTGCGCTTCGACTTCTCCCACTTCCGCAAGGTGACGCCCGAGGAGATTCGTCAAGTCGAGCATCTGGCCAACAAGATGATTCGCGATGCCATCGTCCGCGAGGAGCATCGCGAGATGCCCATCGACGAGGCCCGTCAGATGGGTGCTATGGCCCTGTTCGGCGAGAAGTACGGCGACCGCGTGCGCGTCATCAAGTACGGCGACTCGGTAGAGTTGTGTGGTGGTACCCATGTGCCCAACACGGGTAACATCGGTATGGTACGCATCGTCAGCGAGAGCAGTATTGCCGCCGGCATCCGTCGCATCGAGGCGCTCACGGGAGAACGTGTCGAGGAAATGCTTGATGACATCCAGGACACCTTGGGCCAACTCAAGGAATTGCTCAACAACGCTCCCGATGCCGTTGCAGCCCTGAAGCGCTCGCTCGCCGAGAATGCCGACCTCAAGAAACAGGTCGATGACTACATGAAGCAGCGCATCGCTATCCTGGCCAAGCAGCTTGAGAATGAGGCCAAGCAGGAGGGCGGCATCAACCTGATTACCCTCACGGGAGTGCGCCTGCCCGACATCGTCAAGGGTGTGGCTCTCACCATCAAGGCCGATTGCCCCGAGGCAACCGCATTCCTCGCCGCTACCGAGCACGAGGGCAAGCCCATGCTCACTGTTATGCTCAGCGAGGACCTCGTCAAGAGTGGCAAGAAGGCGGGCGACATCGTGCGCGGTGCTGCCAAGTGCATCCAGGGCGGTGGCGGCGGTCAGCCCCACTTCGCTCAGGCCGGCGGACGCAATGTCCAGGGCTTGAATGATGCCATGGTCGCCATGCGCGAGGCTTTGAAGTAAACGCTTTTTACACTACCGCATCCCCACAATGCTCAAGGGGATGCGGTAGTGTGTTAATATCATCTTTGTGTAATGGATTATCTATTGCTATTTGTTGGCTTGGGTTTGCTGTTGTTGGCGGCCAATTATCTTGTGGACTCGTCGGTGGCTATTGCCCAGCGGGCCAAGAT
>CACYSG010000041.1 GCA_902776955.1 uncultured Bacteroidales bacterium
AAACTGATGTTGTATTCCCCACCCCGCTCGTTGAGCCACTTGAGCGCCTCGCTCATCGACACGTCATTGAACGTCCGCGTCACCCGCTGCCCGAAGGCAACCGTGGCGATGCACAGGCACGCCACGATAAAAATCATGCGTCTTGCCATCATTCCACCACGATTGTATTGCCCTCCTTACTGATAGTCACACTCTCGAACAGGTTGAGACGCTCCAGCGCGGCATCCAGGTCCTCATCGGGCTGCCAAACGAAATAGAAGCGCAGCGCGCGGGCGTCCTCATTACGGAACTCGACCTGCATGCCGTAGTGCGGCGCGATTTGTTCCAGCATCTGGTCAAGCGGCTGGTTGTCAAAGACGACGGGCTCCGCTACCACTGCTGTCGCAGTGTCGGCCACGCCAAGGCGAGGCCCTACGGTCGATTCGGGCTGCGGTTCAGCGGTGACAGTTTCGGTGGATTCTTTGGCTTGACCATTGACGCTGTGACTCACGGCATGGATGGCGGCATAGGTGAAGGCCGAGAGCATGAGCACGCCTGTTATCATGGCGGCGACCTTGAGCCAACTGCGATTTTTCACCGGGGCGAAATGCTCCTGCTCGAAGCGTTGCCACTCGGCATCTACATCGGACTCGGGAATGTCGGTCATCGCGCGCTTGGCGGTGGCCAGTTGTTCCTGCATTTCGTCATCAAGCATGGCGGCCAACTGCTCGTCGGTGTAATTCTCGGAATGCTCGTGCATGTCGAGCAAGAGACGGATTTTATCGTTCTGTTCCATAACGTCTATTGTTTTTGATTGTTGAAATAGGCATTGATTTTCTCCAATGACTGTGACAAGTGGTGATGGACCGTCACGCGGCTCACGCCCACGGCATCGGCGACCTGCTGGCAGGTCATGTCCTGCAGGTAGCGCAAAGTAAAAATGCGGCGAGACAGCGGCGGCAGCTGATTGTCGATGTAATCACGCAATTCGGCAAGCATCATCGAGTCGTCGGGGTCGGTGGCAAGCGGCTCGGTTCCTGTTGAATAGAGCCTGATGAAGCGTTCCCGCATCTGCTTGTGGCGGATCACGTTGATACAACTGTTGCGCACGCACGTCAGCAGTAAGCCGCGGGCATTGTCACTGCGGATGGCCAGTCCGCCGTCGAGCAACGAGGCAAACACGTCGCTCACGATATCGCGCGCCTCATCGGCATCGTAGAGTAGCGACACCGCCAGGCGGAACATCACCGCATAGTGCGTCTTGAACAGTATTTCCAATTCACTTTTTGTCATAGTCGTGGGTCAATTACACTTGATAGACGTTTCAGGCCAAGGAAATGTAAACCCGTTCCTATTGTTTTTTATACAAAAGTAGCAAAGAAAAACCAAACGACAGGAATAGAGAGCTAATTGGACCTTCCATCCAATTAACTGAAAACTGAAAAAACTAGGGACTAGAAACTAGGGACTAGAAACTAAAAACATAGGTCTATGGTCTAAAGTCTAAAGTCTTTTTACTATTTTTGCAGCATGAAAGGTTTTTGGCAATTGTTGAGGCGGTTTGTGCCGCCCTATAAGAAATATATTGTGTTGAACGTCCTGTTCAACCTGTTGACCGCATTCTTGACGCTGTTCTCGTTTGCGCTGATTATTCCCATCCTGGAGATGCTGTTCGGGCTTAACACCCAGACCTATTCCTATATGGAATGGGGCAGCGGCAAGATCGACGCGGTGTTGACCAACAATTTCTACTACTATGTTCAGTGCATCATCGAGCGCTACGGGCAATCGACGGCCCTGGCCTGCATCGCTGCCGCCCTGGTGGTGATGACGGCCTTCAAGACTGGCTGCGCCTACCTGAGCGCCTTCTTCATGATACCGATACGCACGGGCGTGGTGCGCGACATCCGCAACCAGATATACTCCAAGATCGTGTCGCTGCCCATCGGTTTCTTCTCCAATGAGCGCAAGGGCGACGTGATGGCCCGCATGAGTGGCGACGTCACAGAGGTCGAGAACTCCGTCATGTCGTCACTCGACATGATGTTCAAGAATCCCATCATGATCATCGCCTGCCTGACGATGATGATTGCCTTGAGCTGGCAGTTGACGCTGTTTGTGCTCGTGCTGCTGCCCATTGCCGGCCTGATCATGGGCGGTGTGGGCAAGCGCCTGAAACGCGTTTCCCTCGAGGGACAGAACCAGTGGGGCGTGATGCTGAGCAACATCGAGGAGACCATCGGCGGCCTGCGCATCGTCAAGGCCTTTAACGCCGAGCACAAGGTGAAAAACCGCTTTGAGGGCGAGAACGAGAAATACCGCAACATCGTCACCCGCATGAGCCGCCGCTATGAGCTCGCCCACCCGATGAGCGAGTTCCTAGGCACCTTGACCATCGCCATCGTGCTGTGGTTTGGAGGCACGCTCATCCTGGGCGGTCACAGCAGCATCACTGCGCCCAAATTCATCTACTACATGGTGATCTTCTACAGCATCATCAACCCCGCCAAGGACCTGTCCAAGGCCAGCTACGCCATCCAGCGAGGTCTCGCGTCAATGCAGCGCATCGACAAGATCCTGGGCGCCGACAATCCCATCAAGGACCCGGAGCAGCCCACCCCGCTGAAGCAGATGAAGGACGGCATCCAGTGCCGGGACGTGCGTTTCCGCTACGGCGACGCCTGGGTCATCGACGGCGTGACGCTCGACATCAAGCGCGGACAGACCGTCGCCCTCGTCGGGCAGAGCGGCAGCGGCAAGACCACCCTGGCCGACCTGCTCCCGCGTTTCTATGACGTGCAGGAGGGCAGCATCTGCATCGACGGCACCGACATCCGCCAGTTCAATATCGCCGACCTGCGCGGCCTCATGGGCAACGTCAACCAGGAGGCCATCCTGTTCAACGACTCGTTCTACAACAACATCACCTTCGGTGTCGAGAACGCCACGCGTGAGCAGGTCGAGGAGGCCGCACGCATCGCCAATGCCTATGACTTCATCATGGCCAGCGAACAGGGTTTTGACACCAACATCGGCGACCGCGGCTGCAAACTCTCGGGCGGCCAACGCCAGCGCATCAGCATCGCCCGCGCCATCTTGAAGAATCCGCCCATCCTCATCCTCGACGAGGCGACCAGCGCCCTCGACACCGAGAGCGAACACCTCGTCCAAGACGCGCTCGAGAAGCTCATGCACGGCCGCACTACCCTGGTCATCGCCCACCGCCTGAGCACCATCAAGGGGGCCGACCTCATCTGCGTCATGCAGGACGGCCGCATTATCGAGCAGGGCACCCACGAGGAGCTCATCGCCAAGCAGGGCGCCTACAAGCACCTCGTGGATATGCAGACGTTCTAGTTGTTAGACGTTAGACTTTAGACATTAGACGTTAGTTGAAAAAAAAATAAGATAATTGTGTAGTTTTTTAGTAGTCCCCTGCGTCTAAGGGACAAAAATGTTTAATTAATGGAAATCAACGAAGCCAATTTTGCGCGCATCATCCGCGAGAACAAGGGCACCATCTACACCGTGTGCTACATGTTCTCCAAGGACAAGGACGAGGTCGATGACCTCTTCCAGGAGGCGCTCATCAAGTTGTGGCAGGGTTTTGCTTCCTTTCAGGGCAAGAGCGACTTGAAGACGTGGATTTACAAGGTGACCTTGAACTCCTGTATCTCCATGGACCGCAAGAAAAAGAGCCGCATGACTCAACCGCTCATGGAGAACATCGACTTGTTTGACAAAAACGACGCTGACAACCGCCAGACCGACATGTTGCATGCCCGCATCCAGCGGTTGCAGCCGTTTGACCGCGCCATCGTCCTGCTGTGGCTCGAGAACATGAGCTATCAGGAAATTGCCCAAATCGTGGGTATCGAGGTCAAGAACGTGTCGGTGAGACTCTACCGCATCAAGGAACAACTCAAACAAATGAACTGAATCAAAACTACACAATAAGATATGGAAAACCAAAACTACAATATGAACGATTTTTCTGAGTTTGACGAGCTGCGCCAGCAAATCAATGAACTCAAGGAAAAGGTAGACCAGCAAGGACACCTCAACGAAGCCCTGGTGAAAAAGACCATCCAGGGCAAAATGCGTAAGCTGCACCACAACATATTCTGGTACTGCTTGATATTGGGCCTGATTGTACCCTTTATAATTTGGGATTTCATCAGTTCGGGCTTGTCATGGCCGTTCATCATCTTCACCATCTTGATGTTTGCGGTTTCATTCATTGCTGAATATTTCATCAATCGCATGAAAATCAAAGACATGGGAGAAGATCTTGTGGAGACAGCCCGCAAACTCATGCAGATGAAGCAGAACCGCAAGAAGCAGTTGATCATCGGATACTGTGCTGTCGCCATTTGGGTTCCCTGGTACTTCTATGAGGTCTACAAAGCGGCCGCAAGCGAAGTTGACCCGGGGTACTTGGCCGCATTCGTCCTCATCATCCTCATCGCGATAGTCGCTGGTGGCGTCCTCGGCTTGGCAATCGGACTGTCCTTCTACCGCAAGCTGCAACGCGCCAACGACGAGATGATCGCCCAAATCAACGACATCACCCGCGAGCAGTAAAGACGCAACGCAAAATATCGCACCCGGCCTATTGTTTCCCGAGCACTACGGCCGTGAGTGACTAAAAAATTGACACTTTCCTGTCTAATAATTAGACAATCACCGTTTTATTAGGAAAAAACTCTTGACACCCCGCGCTGCGGGGTGTAACTTTGCACCACAATCAAGATTTAAGGAATACCTGAATTATTTACTAGCTAAACATTATTCATTATGGCAACCACCAATAAAAACAAAAAATCGTTGGAACGCAACATCGCGGCAGCCGCCGTCTGTCTTGTTGTTTTCACGCTCGGCAGTATGCTGGTCAGCCTGTTTGCCAGCCAGCACGTAGGGCTCCTAGCCTTCATGATGACGGGAGCCATCGTGAGTCTGGCCGTGGGAGGTGCACTTTGCATCAAGGCCACCTGGACACGAATCGACGAGAACCGCGCCAAGGGCCATTGGAGCATCCTTAACTCCAAACTCCTGAATTAGCGGATGCCATCAGCAACCCAACAACACATGTCATCAAAGCGTTCTCTCTCTTTGATGACATTTTTTTTGTTTTTCTTGTAGTTTTTGGGCACATAGTTGCGTCTAACGGGCAAAGAACAATAAAACAACAAACAATTAAAACCATAAGATTATGATGACCGAAAAAACAAAAAAGATACTGTACCGAACGCTTCTCACCATCGGTTTAGTATTATTATTTGGCGCTTTCATCTGCGTATTGATCACTGATTGGTCCGACGCGCTGCCCAAGAGTGACCTGTACTTTACAACCATGTTACTGGGCTGGGGCATCTGCTGGATAGGCAACTATTTCCAGCCTATTTCGGCGAAAGAGTTGGAAAACGGTCCTGGCTGTTTTTTGACTTTAAATATTCTTCTTTTCTATCTTCTCCCCATGGGGTGGATTCATAACATCGAGCATTTCACGACACCTGTTGTCATCATGCTGGCCATCTGCGCTGTCCTGTATATTGTTAATTCTTTCCTGTTCTACAAGAAATATCAACAGTTCAAAGCGCTCTCCAGCGAGGATGAGGACGAGAAAAAGCAGGAGTAAAATGCATAATTTGCAAAAAATAGACTACCTTTGCGGTTTGGTTTGACACTTCATCACAAGGAGTTGCAAGCCGACCAGTGTTCAAGAACGTCTATTCAAACAAGAGAACAACTATATTAATAACGTTACAACCAATTGATTTAACCACATGAAGATGAAAAAAATCTTTGCTGTATTGTTCATGATGATCATGACATGCAGTATCAATGTCACCAAGGCCCAATCCATGGGCCCGATCCCCACGGATCCTGAGGTGCGCATCGGTAAGTTGGATTGCGGATTGACCTACTACATCCGCCACAACGACTATCCCGAGCACCGCGTGAACTTCTACATCGCACAGCGCGTGGGCTCCATCCAGGAGGAGGAGAGCCAGCGTGGTCTCGCCCACTTCCTGGAGCACATGGCCTTCAACGGCAGTGAGCACTTCAACGGCGAGGGCAAGAGCATCATCGACTATACCCGCTCGCTGGGTGTAGCCTTCGGTAAGGACTTGAATGCCTATACCAGCCTCACCGACGAGGAGATCGACAAGGAGCGCGGTGTCATCCACGAGGAGTGGCGCCTGCGCCGCAGCGCCCAGCAGCGCATGCTCGAGAACCAGCTCGAGAACCTGTACCCGGGTTCGAAGTTCGGCAAGCGCATGCCCATCGGTCTGATGGAGATCGTGGACAACTTCCCCTATCAGGTGTTGCGTGACTACTACCACAAGTGGTATCGTCCCGACAACCAGGCCCTCGTCATCGTGGGTGACGTGGATGTTGACCACATCGAGGCCCAGATCAAGGAGCTCTTCAAGGATGCCGTGCTTGATCCCAATGCCGCCCAGGTCGTTGATGAACCCGTTCCCGACAACGAGGAGCCCATCATTGTGATCGACAAGGACAAGGAGCAGCAGTACAGTCAGGTGATGGTCATGTTCAAGCATGAGGCCATGCCCAAGGAAATCAAGGGTGACAAGATGTACATGATTGTTGACTTTGCCAAGGACATGATGGCCAGCATGCTCAACGAGCGCCTGTCCGAGAAGGCTCAGGAGCCCGACTGCCCCTACATTCAGGCTAGCGCCTATGACGGCAACTATCTGTTTGCCAACACCGTTGACGCTTTCACCCTGGGTATCATACCCAAGGAGGGCCAGATTGAGGCCGCTACCGAGGCCGTTGTTACCGAGGCCATGCGTGCCGCAAAGCACGGCTTCACCGCCACCGAGTATGATCGTGCCAAGGAGGAGTACATGAGCCGTCTGGAGAAGCAGTACAACGAGCGCAACAAGATTTCCAATGCACGTCTTGCAGCCCAATACTACCGCAACTACCTTGACAATGAACCCATCCCCTCGATTGAGCAGGAGTATGAAACCATGAGCCAGTACGTGCCCATGCTGCCCGTTGACCTCGTCAACCAGATAATGCCCGGTTTCATCGGCACCACTGGTGAGAACTTGGTAATCATGAACTTCAACCAGGAGAAGGACGATGCCGTTTATCCCACCCCCGAGGGTCTCAAGGCCGCCGTTGACGCTGGCTTGAACGCTCAGGTCGAGGCATTTGTCGACAATGTGAAGCAGGAGCCCCTGATTGCCCAGCTGCCCAAGCCCGGCAAGATCAAGAAGGAGACCGTCAACAACACGTTCGGCTACAAGGAGCTTGAACTGAGCAACGGCGCACGTGTCATCCTCAAGAAGACCGACTTCAAGGAGAACGAGATTCGCATGAGCGCATTCCAGCGCGGTGGTTCATCGCTCTACGGCGAGAAGGATTGGGTGAACACCGAGTTGCTGCCCCTGGCCACGATGATGTGCGGTCTGGGTGAATTCTCCTACACCGAGTTGCAGAAGGCTCTCGCCGGCAAGCAGGCCAGCGTCAGCTTCAGCATGGACACCTATGAGGACGAGTTCAGTGGCCAGTCCACCGTCAAGGACCTCGAGACCTTGTTCCAGCTCACTTACCTCAACTTTACCGATATGCGTAAGGACGAGAAGAGCTTCAACATGATCAAGGGTCAAGTCGAGAACATGCTCAAGAACCGCAATCTCGATCCCGAAAACGTATTTGAGGATTCTGTCGAGTACATCCTGGGTAATCACAACTGGCGCAACAGGCCCTTTGACATCAGCTATCTGGACCAGATGAATCTGGACCGCATGATGGAGATTGCCAAGGAGCGCACCGCCAATGCCGCCAACTACACCTTCATCTTTGTAGGTGCCTTTGACGAGGAGGTTATCCGTCCCCTCATTGAGCAGTACATTGCCAGCCTGCCCGCCAAGAAGGGTAAGAAGTCCAACTATGTGAACGTTGAGTCGCACCCCGTGGGCCAGACTGTTACCCACTTCACCCGCAAGAGTGAGACGCCCAAGGCCATGGCTCAGATCTACTGGTATGACACCAAGACTCCCTATAGCCTGGAGAATCAGTTGAAGGCCAACATCCTGGGTCAGGTACTGAGCAAAATCTACCTGCAGAAGATCCGCGAGGACGCCGGTGCCGCCTATTCGGCTGGTGCCCGTGGCTGGTCCACCTATGAGGGCAGCAACATCTTCACCACCGTTATGGCATCCTGCCCGATGAAGCCCGAGATGGCCGACATGGCTGTCAAGATCATGAACGAGGAGATCTACGAGGCTTGCAAGAACATCGATGCAACCACCCTCAAGGAGATCAAGGAACTCTCCATCAAGGATCACGGCACAAGCCTCAAGGAGAACGGCTACTGGCTGCGTCAAATCCACAACTACTTGTTTACCGGTGCCGACGGCCACACTGGCTTTGAGCAGATCGTCAATGCCCAGACCCCCGAAAGCATCGCTGCCTTCGCCCGCCAGCTCCTGAATGCCGGCAACAAGGTTGAGGTTGTCATGCTCCCCGAGGAGTAAAACAAGTATCCCATAGCGTCCCTGGACGCTAACCATCACAGTAACCGAGGTTTTGCAACCGCAATCCTCGGTTACTGTTTTTCTGGATATATCTAGAGTATCTAGACGGTCTAGAAGTTCTAGATATTCTAGAAAAAGTTGTACCTTTGCACCTGCAAAACAAAAAGACAATCAAAAATATAATGGATACTACAAGACAACAGAAAATCAGCCGACTCGTGCAGAAGGAGCTGAGCGAAATCTTCCGCCGCGAGACCGCCAAGACCCGCGGCACGCTGGTCACCGTCAGCAGCGTGCGCGTCTCGCCCGACCTGAGCGTCGCCAACGTGCGCCTGAGCATCTTCCCCAGCGAGAATGCCCAGACCATCATGGACAACATCAACCAGAACGAGCGCGGCATACGCTACCAGCTGGCACAGCAGACGCGTTACCAGTTGCGCCGTTGTCCCGAACTCAAGTTCCACATCGACGACTCCCTCGACTACATCGACCACATCGACGAACTCCTCAACAAGGACAAGCCCAAGACCGAAGAGAACGAGGAGAATCAAGAATGAGGAATGAGGAATTAGAAATTAGAAATTAGGAATTAGAAGTTCTAGAAAATCTAGATAATCTAGATAATCTAGATAATCTAGAAACTAGGGACTAAGGACTAGGGACTAGGGACTAGGGACTAAAAACTAAATAACAATGAGCTTGCCGTTAAAGATAGCGTGGCGCTACCTCGTGTCCAAGAAAGGGCACCAGGCAGTCAACATCATCTCGATTGTCGCCGTGTGCGGCGTCGTGGTGGCTACCGCTGCGCTCATCTGCGTGCTGAGCGTGTTCAACGGGTTCCGCGGACTCATCATGGGCCGCCTGGCGATGCTCGACCCGCAGATTGCCATCACCGCCACCATCGGCAAGACCATCAACGATGCCGACAGCGTCATCGATGCCGTCAGCGCCTTGCCTGGCGTGGAACGCGCTATTCCTGTTATCGAGGACCAGGCGCTGGCCATCTATGTCGACTTGCAGATGCCCGTTCGCCTCAAGGGAGTCCCCGACGACTACAACACGATGAACGACATGGACTCGGTCATCGTCGATGGCGTCTGGAAATTGCGTGACCCGGTCGCACGATATGCCGTCGTGGGAGCAGGCCCTGCCGTGAGGCTCATGGTAAGGTCTGAATCCATCGGCATGTTGCGGCTCTATGCGCCGCAACGGCAGGGGCGCGTCAACATGGCCAACCCCATGGGCGCCTTCAGGCAAGACTCTCTGTTCGTCTCGGGCGTCTTCCAACTCCAGCAAAACAGCTATGACGCCGAACTGATTTACGTGCCGCTCGACATGGCGCGCGAATTGTTCGACTACGATAACCAAGCCACCCAAATCGAGGTCAAACTCGCATCCAGCGCTAACGAGAATCAGGTCATGGAGGCCATTTCGGGTGCATTGGGTAAAGGTTATCAGGTCAACAACCGCCTCATGCAGCAACGCGAAGCCTACCGCCTCGTCAACATCGAGAAGTGGATGGCCTTCCTGCTCCTTGCTTTCATCTTGATTATCGCGACCTTTAACGTCATCAGCACCCTCTCGCTGCTCATCATCGAGAAGGACGACAGCATCGCCACCCTGCGGGCCTTGGGCGCTAACGACAGCCAGATATCGCGCATCTTTGTCCTCCAGGGGTGGCTCATCACCCTGGTTGGAGCGGTAACAGGCGTGGTCATCGGCCTGGCGTTGTGCATCTGCCAGCAACAGTTCGGGTGGCTGAGGCTCAGCGGCGACCCGGCCAATATGATCATCAGTGCCTACCCCGTCGAGGTGCAGTGGACCGACGTCCTCATCACCCTCGCCCTGGTAGCCGCCGTCGGCCTGCTCACCAGTGCCGTCACAGCCCTGATCATGCGCCACCGCCTCTCCCCTCAACACTCTAAACTCTAAACTTTAACTATACATATGCTTACCATCAACTCTTACGAAGAATTTGCCTCGCATCTGGGCGAGGAACTCGGTGCCAGCGAATGGCTCACCGTAGACCAGGACCGTATCAACATGTTTGCCGACGCCACACTTGACCACCAGTGGATCCATGTGGACGTGGAGCGCGCCAAGGCCGAGAGCGCCTATCACAGCACCATCGCCCACGGCTACCTCACCATGTCGCTGATTCCCCACCTGTGGAACCAGATCATCGAGGTGAACAACCTGGAGATGCAAGTCAACTACGGCATGGACAAGATGCGCTTTGGCCTGCCCGTCATCACCGGCAGCCGTGTGCGCCTGGTGACCAAGCTGGCCAACATCGCCGACCTGCGCGGCATCTGCAAGGCCGAAATCGAATTCAAGATGGAAATCGAAGGCCAGCGCAAGCCCGCTCTGCAAGGCATCGCCTCGTTCCTGTACTACTTCAAGAAATAAGATGGTCATCCACATCATCAACGGCCCTAACCTGAACCTCGTGGGCAAACGCGAACCCGAGGTCTATGGCAACCGCTCGCTTGACCAATACCTGCAGGAGCTGATTGAGCAGTTCCCGCAGCACACCATCGATGTCTTCCAGAGCAACATCGAGGGCGAAATCGTGGACCGGCTGCAGGCTGTTGGCTTTGACGACTGCGGCATCGTGCTCAATGCCGGTGGCTACACCCACACCTCGGTGGCTATTGCCGACGCCGTGGCTGCCATCACCGCCCCCGTCGTCGAGGTTCACATCAGCAACATCTACGCCCGCGAGCCCTTCCGCCACAAGTCCCTCCTGTCCCCCGTCTGCCGCGGCATCGTCGCTGGCTTCGGCCTCGACAGCTACCGCCTCGCCCTCCTCTCCCTCATCAAACAACCCTAAGTTTTTCAAACAACTTGAACAACAGTGAACAACTAAAACAACAACAATAAATACAATAAGTACAATTTTACAGGGCTGTAATTTTGTATTTATTGTACTTCTTGTTTTCCTTTTTAATCAAGAGATTTATGAATGAGGAGTTAGAGGAATATATTTTGGGGCATATCGATGAGGAGCCTGAGGCGCTGGCACGCATCGACCACGATACCCATGTGCAGAACTACTATTGGCACATGTGCTCGGGACACCTGCAAGGACGCCTCATCAAGATGCTCACCCGCATGGTCAAGCCCCGCCGCGTGCTCGAGTTGGGCACCTTCAGCGGCTATTCGGCCCTCTGTCTGGCCGAAGGACTGGCCGATGACGACTGCACTGTCGATACCATCGAGATCAACGACGAGCAGGAGGATTTCATCAGGGAGCACCTGGCATTGTCGCCCTATGGCCAGCGCGTGCGCCTTCACATCGGCGACGCCCGCGACATCGTGCCCGCACTGGGGGAGCGCTTTGACCTCGTGTTCATCGATGCCAACAAGCGGCAGTATGTCGAGTACTATGACCTGGTGATGGACTACCTGAACGACGGCGGTTTCATCCTGGCCGACAACACCTTGTGGGCCGGAAAAGTCGTTGACCCCAAGGCCCAGCGCGAAGCCCAAACGCGCGGCATCCTCGCCTTTAACGACCACGTGAAGGACGACCCTCGTGTGGAGAAAGTCATCATCCCCCTGCGCGACGGCCTCACGCTCATTCACAAGCTACACTCCTAGCGGCCTCACCCCATCTTTTTTTCAAGGGCCCCATCAAAGGATAAAAAATCAAAACTATTGTGATTTTTTATTGTTTTTTGTTCACTTTTTTGTAATTTTGTCAGCAATAGTGAAAGTTTTCACTACCAAATATGCAAACAATTATTTTTTAACTTCATAAAACTCTTATCATTATGGATAACCAGTACGATCCTAATCAGCAGCCTAATCAGCAGCAACCTTACCAGCAGCAACCCTATCAGCAGCAGCCCTACTACCAGCCCAATTATGCTCAGGGCCAGCAGCGTCCTCCCAAGCCCGATAACTATCTGGTGTGGGCCATCTTGACCACGATATTATGCTGTCTGCCCTTGGGCATTGTATCCATCGTTTACTCCTCCAAGGTTGACGGTCAATACAATTCTGGTGATTTTGCCGGCGCTCAGGACTCCGCTAACAAGGCCAAGAACTTCGCCATGTGGGCAGCCATCTCGGGCGTCATAATTGTAGTTTTGTACCTCATCCTCGTTGGTGTAGGTGTCGCAGCTGGAATGGCCGGCTATTGATTCATCGCAACCCATGGACTCCAGAGGGAACAGGATAATGGCATTTTTGTTTCCTGTTATCCTGGTGTTAATAGGCCTGTTCTATTATTTCGCCAACCCTCTTGCCCAGCATTTTCCCATACAGTGTCCCTGGCGATTACTCACCGGGACACTCTGTCCTGCTTGTGGCTCACAACGTGCCATGAGCGCGCTTGTTCACGGGCATGCCTTACAGGCCTTGAGATACAATTACTTTTTCATCCTCTCCATCCCCTATGCCCTGGCGGTGATTCTCGTCTCATGGTATAACTTCGGGAACCGGCTCGACGGGCTCAAGCGCATCGTTGTCCACCCTATCGCCCTCAGGGCCTATGTCGTCATGTTCATCGCCTGGTGGATTGCCCGCAACCTGCTCCACCTCTAAATGAAGGGGGTACCTTTACAAACAAAACAATCCCGCAAGCCACAATCACATCGGCCTGCGGGATTTTGATCTCTCGTTTTCCTGAGAAAGGGGAACTTTACTTCTTCATGGTGGAGATGCGGGCGTAATTGGTTGCCGTTTCTCCATCGTTCATCTCGAGCAGCGACTCACCCACATTAACAGTGTAGTTCTCAACCTCGCAGAACTGAGCCTTGAAGTCGTTGTCGTTAAGCATCGACATGATGTTTGACCTGACCATGGGATTGTCGGTTACCTGGCCATTCATCGAGATGCTGAGCAACTCAGCCTTGTAGGTGTTGATGTCGGGCGTCATCGTCAACTTATTGCCCTCGAGCGTGTAGGTACCCTTAATCTCAATGTTAGTGGCGACCTCCAGAGCCATGGTCGGAGCCGGCTCGGTCGAAACCGTGAACTCGTCGGCGCACGTGTAGGTTCCATCCTCGTTGAAGGTGTACATGATGTTCTGCAACAATACCGTACCTTCCTCTTCAGTTTCAACAATAGGTTGCATGATGCGCCATGAGCCGCATAAGCTTTGTGCCTGCACGGTCATCACCGCCAGCAAGGCAACGAGTGAAAATAAAACTTTCTTCATATTCATTTGAATTTATGTTATCGTCACAAAGGTAATGACAATTTTTGTGCCAACAACACACTTGCCCCATTTTTTTCACATTTTCACTTCGATGTGTGACTTTCATCCATTGGGCATCACACCAATTAATCAATTCACTAAAACATTAATATTCAATGAGATATATCACACTTGCACGCAATTCTCTTTTACAATAATCGCTATTTGAGAAAATTCTCCATCATTCTCAATAACGTTAAATATCTATAAAACAAAACCTTAGACGACAAGCCAAAGGGGACGGCAAGCAAGGACGCGTAGCCTGGGGGACGGCTCTGCTGTACCGATGATGAAATCGGGGCCGCCCGACATTGCTGTGGGCAGCCCCGATGTGGGTTCTCTAATTTCGCTGTCGTGGAAATCAGATGAGCTTCTTGTAGCCGTACTCGGCAGCCTCGGCAAGTTCTTCCTCGATGCGGATGAGCTGGTTGTACTTGGCCATGCGGTCGGTGCGCGAGAGCGAACCGGTCTTGATCTGGCCGCTGTTGGTGGCCACGGCGATGTCGGCGATGGTGGTGTCCTCGGTCTCACCGCTGCGGTGCGAGGTCACGGTGGTGTAACCGTGACGGTGGGCCATCTCGATGGCATCCAGCGTCTCGGTCAGCGAGCCGATCTGGTTCACCTTGATCAGGATCGAGTTGGCGGCACCCATCTTGATGCCCTTCTCCAGGAACTTCACGTTGGTTACGAACAGGTCGTCACCCACGAGCTGGCAACGGTCACCGATCTTCTTGGTGAGCTTAACCCAGCCTTCCCAGTCGTTCTCGTCGAGACCGTCCTCGATGGAGTCGATGGGATACTTGGTGATGAGTTCCTCAAGATATGCAATCTGCTCGTCATCGCTCAGCTTGCGGCCCTTAGGATCCTTGGGCTGACCGCTCTTGAGCTGGCGGTAGTCGTAGTAATACTTACCATCCTCGATTACGGCGAACTCGCTGGCTGCGCAGTCCATAGCAATCTTCACGTCGTCACCAGGCTTGTAACCGGCATCCTTGATAGCTTGTACGATGCTGTCCAGAGCGTCCTCAATGCCATCGAGTGCGGGAGCAAAACCACCCTCATCACCCACGGCAGTGCTCAGGCCGCGCTTCTTGAGCAGCTTGGCCAGTGCGTGGAATACCTCAGCACCCATGCGGATGGCCTCAACCTCGGTCTTGGCGCCAACGGGACGGATCATGAACTCCTGGAAGGCGATGGGAGCATCGCTGTGTGCACCACCATTGATGATGTTCATCATGGGCACGGGAAGCACATGGGCATTGGTACCGCCGATATAGCGATACAGGGGCACACCGAAGTAGTTGGCAGCAGCGCGTGCAACAGCGAGCGAAACGCCCAGGACTGCATTTGCGCCGAGTTTGCTCTTGGTGGGGGTGCCATCGAGCTTAATCATTGCCATGTCAATGGCACGCTGGTCAAAGGCATCCATACCCTCAATTTCGGGGGCAATCACCTCGTTGACGTTCTTGACAGCCTTGAGAACGCCCTTACCACCGTAACGGTTCTTGTCGCCGTCACGCAGTTCCAAAGCCTCGTTTTCGCCCGTCGATGCGCCACTGGGCACCGATGCACGGCCCATATCGCCGCTCTCGAGGGTTACCTCAACTTCTACAGTAGGATTGCCACGCGAATCCAGAATCTCTCTGGCATGAACTTCTTCAATATACATAGTTCTTAAACTTTTTGTGAATAAATAATTGATATCATTTAACGGGCGCAAAGTTAATGAAAATTAGATGTTTTACAAAATATATTCCCGTTTTTGTATCCATATTACCACAAAAGTCGCTTACTTCACACGGCAAATGTGACATTCTGCCGCAAGGCAAATACAACATAAGTGCCGATTTGTCTATAAAAATCTGCTATTAGTATAGTAATTTTGCGGTTTTACATAAGTAAAATGTACTTTTGCGATGCTGAAAGTTGCAAAACAAAACTTTTTACTCACAAGAAAAGGACATCAGTTACATTTTCATAACCACAAGTTTATAGTTTTTATTGGAACACACGCGCATCCGTCCCCTTGCCAAAGGCGACGGATGCTTTTTTTATGGGTTGTTGCACGGTTGATTTGTTTATAGTAATTTTGCCGTGTAATCATCAAACAGAATCACGTAATGCTTGACAGACTCATCATCCTCGTTACCCTGCTGTTGCCTATCTGCGCCACAGCATGCTCACACAGCACTAGCGACAATCAACCGGCAGCAACCGATACCGTTACCCGCAACGACTCGGCTGCCACAGCCACGGTCATGAACCTGCCGCCGTTGCCCGACAAACCCTCGGGCACCGCCTTTATCGTCATCTCCAAGCGGGACATGACGCTGAGCGTGTATGACCGGGGCGAGGGCGGTGACACCGTCATCGTGGCCCAGTTCCCCTGCTGCATGGGTAAGAACAAGGGCAACAAGGTGAAACGCGGCGACATGCGCACCCCCGAGTCCCCCGATGGCAAACCCTTTAAAATCACCATGATACAAGACGCATCGACGTGGAAACACGACTTCGGGGACGGCCGTGGCAACATCAAGGCTTACGGACACTGGTTCCTGCGCCTGGAGACGCCCGGCCACAAGGGCATCGGCATCCACGGCAGCACCAACAACGAGCACACCGTCCCAGGCCGCGCCAGCGAGGGCTGCATCCGCCTGCTCGACAAGGACATCATCACGCTCAAGGAGCATTTCGCCTACGTCGGCATGCCTGTCACCGTCCAGCACGAGACCCAAGCCCCGTTCCCCTGGGAACTGCGCGCCCGCCATCGACAATAGAATAAAAACAAAAAGACAGATGTAATATTTTAGGGTCACTATTCGTTTAATATGTAAATAGAAAAAAGACGTTTCTATGTAACATCGCATAGTATTGTTAAATAATGTTAAACCTGTGTCTTTTTTTTATAAAATTAATACTGACTTCATAGAAAAATTCTAATTTTGCACATTAATTGCAGGGTTGTAATATATTATTTGTATTTTGCTCCGCAAAGTGACAGAATGTCACAACATGGCTGAATTTTTAACGAAACAATAACTACAATGAGCAATAACTTTTTTAGACGTGTCTTGGGACTTTCACTTCCCCAAAAATCGGACTCGTTAATTACAGATTACAACAGTGCCTTGAAATTTATTTATCGTAAAAAATCAGGCACGATTACAGAATTAAATAATGAAGTCGACCAAAATAGAATTGAAGAATTCATTTCGGTAGGATTTATTATCTGTGGATTTACCCCCAGTACCAAAACCTGGAAAATTTCCTCTTTGGGAAAACAATACTGCAAGGATTTTGTTTTGTAAACAATCCTAGCATCGGAAACTCCACAATTTTTGATTGAAGAGCGTTAACTGATGGCATTTGTCCACAGTGGGTGGATAAATGCCATCAGTTTTTTGCGATGATTCATAGTTAACCTATTATTAGCAAATTACCAGTAGCAAGACCAGAACCAAGATGAAAACCAAAAATAAATATTATGCCGTTTTATGGATTCCTACAAAGACCCATGAGCAAGTTATTGAACATCCAATTCAAACAACTATTACAAGAAATATTTCTGATATTGAAGGAGTAGACCTTAATATTGAAGTAGCGCTTCAACAAAATTACAATATAGATATTTCAATACTAGACAAAAGCGGGGAAAAAGAGTTCTTCATAAGATTAACCCATGTATTTCATAGCCGAAATGGCCTCATTGAATATTCCTACTATGAAAAATATTATGATGAGAACAACCCAAAAGGATTCAGATTCACATCTGATACATTCCCCGAGGCAGTGTATCACATTATCAAAGAATTTTACCACAAACATGAATTTCATGATGAAGAAAACGACACATCGTTATCTCCATTCATTTGCAATCAACCAATCGACCTAAAAGAGAATGACAACCTTGCACTCAAACACTATCTCGAACGTTACGAGAAAGCTCTCACAGATTTAGTCAAATACACACAAAAAGCGAGAGAATGTATCACAAAAAAACACAAAGTTAAAAACTACTACTCCTTTGGGAAACTGATTCTAAAAGCCAAAGGATATGAAGTATACCTTAATGCTCTCTATGATTCAATATATAATACTAAATGTAAATTAGGTATTTGTTCTAGAGAATCATCAAATTCAAATCAAAATGAACAATCAACCGAAGGTCCACAGACAGACCAAGAGCAGTCTGATAACCTAAAAGACATGCGGCGACGCGCATTTAATATCGAGAACTTGATCAATTACTTTAATGCTTGTGGTCAGGAGTACAACATCAATGTGCAACAACACAATCTTATGGAGCAGATCAGGAATACATGGTATGCTCTAGTTATTACTTTTGTCTCTACCATTTTCAGCATAGGTATTACAATATATTACGCTTTTAGATCTACCGATGATCTTCAAATCGCAAAAGACGAGATCACCAATACTATTGAAACAAAAATAGATTCAGTTAAGAACTGGATAAATTCACCGTCCAAAGCACAAACAGATGGAGTCAAGAGCGACAAAACAGCAAAACAGACAAATCAATCAGTTGAAAAGAAGTCCAAGTAGCTATTGCTCATCGACTCCCATCTCAACCCACTCAAATTGATTTAATAAGAAAAGCGGCCTGCTGAAGTGTCAGTCGGTCGCTTGGCATTTGAAGGACAATATTATCACACAATACTTATATTATAGCATGGCTGTATTTCACAGTTCCGATTTATTATTATCATGATAACATCAATAACAGCGTTGATATCTGCCAGATTCTCTTTGACATCGGCACAATCAACAGCACCAACAATGAGGGCAAAGAGGTCACCATGTCCGCCGCCACATGAGCAAGTAAACGTCAGTCTCCGTTAATCAATTTGTAGCCCACACCGCGCACGTTGACGATGCGCAGCGACGGGTCTGAGGCCAAACGGTGACGTAGTTTGGTGATGAAAACGTGCAGGCTCTTGTTGTTGAAAAAGCTGTCGTCGCCCCACAGCTCCAGCAGGAGTGACTGGGACGTCACCACCTCGCTGGTGTGCTGGCACAATCGGCACAAAATCTCGCTCTCGCGGTAGGAAAGTTCGGCACGGTTGCCCGTCGGCACATGGGTCAAACGCTGAATCACCGCATCAAAAACGTATTGGCCGATGGTGAAACGAGTCACCGCGGCATCGTCTGGCTGTGGTGTGATGTGGCAAGCCCGCCCCATCAATGCCTTGATGCGGACTATGAGTTCCTGCATGCCAAAAGGTTTCTTCAGGTAATCGTTGGCTCCCAATTCAAAGCCGTGCACCACATCGTTGACTGCCGAGCGGGCGGTCAGGAAGATGACGGGCGTCTGTCCCCCACCCTTGCGGATGCGCCTCACCAGCTCAAAGCCGTCCAGCCGCGGCATCATCACGTCTGCCACGATCACATCGGGCTTGCTGGCGGCATAAAGCCTCAACGCTTCCTCACCATCGCCAGCTACGGTGACGGCAAATCCTTGGCCGTCGAGGGTGTCCTTGATGATCATCGCCAGGGTGCGTTCGTCCTCGGCTAACAGTATGTTGATGGTCTCGCTCATAAGATAATAATTGTAAATGTCGTCCCCTCGCCCCTTGTGCTTGACACATCGATGCTCCAGCCGTGCTTCTCGACCATCGTCTTGACATAGAACAGGCCCAGGCCGTAACCTTTGATATCGTGCAGGTCACCTGTAGGCACGCGGTAGAACTTGTCGTAGATGTGCGGCAGCTTGTCGGCAGAGATGCCCATGCCGTGGTCGGTGACGCTGATGGCTGCCGATGAGGCTGTAATCTCGACATGAGCCTCGCCGGGGGAATACTTGATGGCGTTGTCGATGAGGTTGTTCAAGATGTTGCTCAAGTGGGCGCGGTCGGCCTGCAGGGTCAAGCCCTCAGGCTCGATGCGCGTGGTGAGGATGACGGGTTTATCGGCTTTCAGTTGCTGTTGCTCGATGACGGGTTGCAGCAGCTCAGAAAAGTTGACATCCTCGATATTGAGCCGGAACTGCTTGCGCCGTTCCATGCTCATCGACAGGATTTGCTCGGCCATTCCGCTCAACCGTTCCAATTGCTGCTTGCACAATGTCAAGTAATGGCGCCGCTTGGCTTCATCGGCCTGCTCGCCGAAGTTGAGCAACACATCGTTGGCGGCATAGGCCACGGCGATGGGCGTTTTCAGTTCGTGGGTGATGTTGTTGGTGAAATCAGTCTTCATCTCATCCAGCGTACGCTGCTTGAGGATTGTGCTGATGAGGAAATAGAAGGCCAGTCCCAGCAGCAACACGATGAGTCCCGATGCCGACAATATACCGGCCATCTCCTGCAATACCAGCCCAGTGGCGGGCTCGATGGTGAGTTCGTAGCGACCATAATTGGCCCAGTCATAGGTATATTGCCGGGCCCGTTTGCTGGGTACGTACCCGGGGGTGACATAGTCAAAGACCGTATCGACCTTTATGCATAGCAGCTTATGCTTTCCGTTCAGGCCTAGTTGCTGCAGCCCCGCCGTGAGCAGCGTGTCGTACTTCTCATACCGCGTTCCTTCAAAACGGTCAACGCCCAAGTGCAGCCCCCGCTGAATCATCGATGCCAGTTCGGTAACCGAAATCTGGTCCTCGAGCATCTTCATGAAGGCTTCGTCACCTGCGGTGCTGTCGCTTTCGGGCTGAGGACTTGAACGCAGCACCACTCCCGTCTTCTGTTCCAACGTGTCCCCGTCAACCACAACCTGGGTGGTGGTGACGTTTTTGGCGATGATGCTGCCATCCTTCTCCACACCGGCGCTCACGTCCATCTCGCCGTGGGGCCCGTTTCCCTCGATTCCCTTGAGCCTTAAGAACACCTCCTTGAGGTCGACAACACGCATGGACTCCTGGATGTTGTTGTCCATCTGCTCATTCATCGTGTGATATAGCTCCACGAGCCAATATGCCTGATAGGCAGCGACGCCCAGCAGCGCCACGACAACCAATACTCCGATGTATTTCAACCTCGCGTTCATCACCTGCAAAAATACACAATTATCCCGTTCGTCCTCCACTCCGTTAAGACTAAATAAGTTTTCGGTTCACCTCTCACAAGTGAATGACGCAACAGGCAAATGCAACAAAGACTATGAATGGTTCTAGTAGCTACTGGTGGTTTTGTCTTTCTCGGATAAACTCGTCGGCGATGTACAGGTCGCTATAAAGATAAAGGCCCGTGGATTTGTCATGCAGGTCGGCACAAGTTTGGCTTTCATAGAACAACTCAAGAGCTTTGACGGGTTCAATCTCAAGGCGCTTGGACAATTCCATTGAGATGGATGCTATGCGATTACTCAAGATAATTTCTTGAACAATCGGTGATTTCACGGGGTCATCATATTGTTTCGGTTCCATCATAAATCAAGTATTTGTCAGTAATTTCCTGGCTAAGCAAGCACATCTGGTTATTAGGCTGATGCTGAGACAATCGTCCTAATGCAGTGTCAATGTCCATCAGCCCAAGCATATACAGATTAACTGTGTCAACCACCCTGTCATTGGCTACGCCTCCCTCAATGTAGTCATAGGCATCTGCAATCGCCTGGCCTCGCCTGCTAGCGACAATAAACTCCAACCAATCACGGTCATAGGCCTCGAAGAGTTTGCAACGTCCTGCTGCCAAGATATCATCACGCTTCAAGATATATCTGTTCAATACAGGTTCTCTCTTGCGACGGTCTGCTGTCAGAACAGCCCATTCTATAGCTTGTTTGCGAATGTCTGTCACATAAAAGCCCTGGCCGAAGTCTAGATTCTTGCGGCCGAATTTGCAAATGGGCACTTCAACGATGTCAGTCCCACCATGGTAAACTATCACCTCATTATTCATTCTGATTCCTCCCATTGATTAAGACATTCTATCATGCCATTGGCTATGTTTTCGCGACTCTCGGTATGCAGGGACTCATAATGAGGAATTATGTACCGCTCAATCATGCCCACTCGTTTCATGCGATTGTACACATCCTGATATGTGGTATTGAGGATGCGAGCAGTCGATTCAATACAAGTGGCGACGAATGCCATGATGACTTGCGCCTTGGGTATTTCTACGAGTTGTTCCATGCCTTTGCCTAATTTGACTTTTTGCAAAATTAGCGTAAAAAGTTGATGTATTGATAAAGATTGGGGAAAATCTTTTGCAGGGCGTTAAGACTAAATAAGTTTTCGGTTAAGACTTGGTAAGTCGCGCGAGGGCGCTGGAGAGAATGAATCGGGGTAATTTTGCGACCAAATTCTAACGATAAAAAACTAAGTCAAATGAATCGAATGGTAAAAATCGTGATGGTAATGGTTGCGGTGATGGGATCCGCTATCAGCGCTATTGCCCAGGACAACGACGGGCAGGATAGCGTGGCAACCGAGTGGGGCGACACCCTGCAGTTACAGGACGTGGAGGTGGTGACGATGCGCCAACTGGTCAAGACGCTGGACGACCGCCTGAGCTACAATGTGCAGGCCGACCCCGAGGCGCGCACGAGCACGTTGCTCGATGTGCTGCGCAAGGTGCCGCTGGTGAGCGTTGACGGCGAGGACAACGTGCGTGTCAACGGCGGCGGGAGTTTCAAGATTTACAAGAACGGCCACCCCGACCCGGCTTTGTCGTCCAACCCCAGGGAGGTGCTGCGGGCCATGCCGGCCAGCGTGATCAAGCGCATCGAGGTCATCACCGAGCCCGGTGCCCGCTATGACGCCGAGGGTGCGACGGCCATCCTGAATATCGTCACCGTCGAGGGTGTGCGCATCGAGGGTGTCAACGGCACGGTGTCGGCATCGGTCAACACCTTCGGCTCGCCTAATGCGAGTGCCTATGTCGCGGCACGAGTTGGCAAGTTCACACTGGGAACGACAGCATTTTATCAGAAACAGGCTCATCGCCAGTTTGCCGGTGAGGACGAGACATGGACCACCTATAAAGACACAGGCACCACGATGTATAATCTTTATCGTAACAAGCAGCCCGCTTGGGTCTATAGTCTCGATTTGAATGCCAGCCTGGAAATCGATTCGCTGAACCTGATTACAGCCTCCTTCGGTGGTTACCGTTATGGCCTGAATATCTACGGCGATAGCCACATCGAGTATCATGACGCGGCAGGGCAGTTGATGACGTCCTATGATAACCCGTTTAACCTGCCGCAGTATGGCTTCATGTCGTGGAACGGCCGTGCCGACTGGGAGCACCGCACCAGTCGCAAGGACGAAGTCCTGACCGCCTCCTACATGTTCTCGACCACGGGCCAGCACGAGGAACAGTACGACTCGCTCATCAACCTGGTCAATCCGCCGTTTGACTACACGGCCTACAGCAAGTGGGGCAAGGAGCGCTTTATCGAGCACACGTGGCAACTCGACTACCAACTGCCGCTGTGGGAGCATCACCTGCTGGAAGTGGGCGGCAAGTACATCCTGCGTCTGAACAAGAGCCACAACCGCATGAATTATGACGGCGCGGCAGACCTGAACACCGACACCCGCTTCAGGCACAACATGCACGTGGGCGCCGCCTATGCCTCGTGGCGCTACCAGGTGGACAGCGTCACCCTGCGCGGCGGCCTGCGTTACGAGTACAGCCACTTCCGCGCCAGTTATCCTAATGGCGACGGGGAGCCCTTCGGGCGCGACCTGCACGACCTGGTCCCCTCGGCAAGCGTGCACTGGCAGATGACCCCGTTCAACAGTCTGCGCCTGTCGTGGGCTACGAGCCTCAACCGCCCGGGCATTCAGTACCTCAATCCCGCCGTGAAGCGTTATACCACAACGATAGAATATGGCAATCCGCACCTGTCGAGCGCCCGCAACAACATGTTGAGCCTCAACTTCCAGCACACGGGTAACCGGTTGACCTTCAATGTCAAGCCCACCATGGCCATTACCCGCAACCTCATCGGCTACTCTCGTACGGCACATGACGGCATCGTTTACACGACCACCAGCAACGATTGCCGTTACCTGATGGCCGGCGTGGGCGGTTTCCTGCAGTGGATGATGACCAGCAAGACCACCCTAGTCATGAACGGCGAGGTGGCTTACAATCGCTATCGCAACCCGTCACAGGACCTGACCAACAGCGGCTGGAGCGGCAACCTGTATGCCCAGCTGACCCAACAACTGCCGTGGCAGCTGCGGGCGACAGCGACCTGCATGTGGTTCGGCTTCGGGCACGACCTGAGCAACGTGTATGGCTACAGCACCATGCCCGACCCCACCATCATGCTGGGCTTGTCACGCTCCTTCCTCAAGGACAACCGCCTGACCGTGCGCCTGACCGCCAATTCCATCTTTCACAAGCACCAACTGGAGAAGGACTACATCACACAGGGCGATTATGACAGTCATGGCGTGACCCACTACAATCAGCGCAACGTGCAACTCTCGCTAAGTTACGCTTTCGGCTCCAGCAACACCAGCGTCAAGCAGACCGAAAAGACCGTCGAGAACGACGACCTAGTCGGCGGCCTGAAAAGCAACAACTGATAGTGGGACGAACCATGAGAGCACGGGAGCTATCAGCCGCAACGGATCTTTGTGATGGCGCTTTTGGGGAGGTGACAGCATTGAGGTTGGTGCATCATTGGGACGGGTCTTTGTGATGGCGTCGCTTCGCTTTGGCCATCAAAAGAACGCGTCCCAGCTGATGGCACCCGTGCTCTCAAGTGAAACCGTCACAGGAATGCGGATGCCTCCTCTAAATCTAACCTCTAAACTCTAAACTGCGGGCGTGAGACCGCATATCTGCGGATGCCTCCTTTAAACTTTAAACTGCGAGCGCTAGCGAGCCCCCTCTAAACTGCGAGCCTTGGCGAGCATCAATGGCGAGCATCGGTGGCGAGGAGGCGGTGGCCGATGCGGCAGAAGATGCATTTGCGGGCCTCGCAGTAGTTGCGGCGCAGCTGGATAAGGGCCTGGCTGGTGAGGGCGTCGTCGCACTTGAGCCCGGCGGCACGGAACATGGCGACGATGCTGTTTTGCTCGGGGCGCAGGTCCTCTAGCAGGGCGATGGCGCGGTCGGTCATCTCGTAGTCGTCGGTCATCTCGCCGCGGGCGTAGTAAAGTGGGGCGACGGTGTTGATCAACACGATGTCGATGCTGCTATTGCTCAGGGCACGACCCGCGCTGGGTGAGGGTTTGCCGAAGGAGTAGTGCGTCGTCCAGTAGCCGCTCAACTCGATGTCAAACAGCTGGCGCAGCGCCTTGGTGTCCTGGGCGTTGAGGATGTCGTTCATCAGGTTGAAACCGCCCTGGACAAACTGGGCCAGCAGGGCGATGCGTCGATAGGGGAAATTCTGGGGGCGGCTGCGGAACAGGCGCCAGGCCGTGCCCTCGATGGGGCGCAGCGAGAATTTGTTGGCCAGGAAGGCATATTCACGCATCAACTGCTGGTAATAGGGCTCCTCGCTGTGGGCGCCGTTCAACAGACCTGCCTGGCCGAACAGCAACGCCTCGACCTGGAGGATGGAGTCGCTGTGCTTGTGCAGCAGGCGCAGGGGCGTGATGCGGGCCAGCCGCTCGAACGCGTCGTTGTTGATGCCGAAGCCCAGTGTCCTGGCCAGCATCACATAGCAGATGTCCTCCCAGCTGCCGTTGTAGCGTTCGTAGAGTTCCTGCACGCGGTCCACCTTGCTGTGCAGCCGTTCGAAGGCGAGCGCCTCGATCCACTCGGTGACGGTGAGGGCGGGCACCTCTTTGATGCGGGCGGCGCAGGGCAGTTCCACCTGGGCGTTGACCAGCCGGGTATAGCACTCGTTGAAACGCGGCGAGACCTTCAGCTCCACTTGGGGGATGATTTCGCCATTGATGCGTGTCACGGGTGCATCGTCCTTCTCGACGACGTGCAGGATGACGCTGTCATAGGCCGGGTCCTCGTCGTGGTGGTGCCGCTTCCAGTCGCTGGCGCGCACATGGATCTCGACGTTGCCCACCCACAGGTGGCCGTCGATCTCGACCTTGGCATTGAAGAAGTCGGGACCCGAGTCGGTGTTGAGCAGACCGGGGTCGATGACGCGCACCTTGCGGCCATCGTTGGTCACCATGTCCTCGCTGAACCACAACTTGTGTTGCCAAATGTATTGCAGCAGTCCTTCCATTTATTTTAGTTTTTTAGTTTCTAGTCCCTAGTTTCTAGATGGTCTAGATAGTCTAGATATTCTAGAAAAGAGAACTACTAACGTCTAATGTCTAACGTCTAACGCCGAGCGAATTTACTGCTTTTTCGGCAACCAGGAGTGCAAAAGCGCTAATTTTTTGAGATATAAGACGCAAGATTTTGCGTCTCTACAATAGTTTCATTACCTTTGCGTGCATCATGATGGAGCGCGTGCGACATATCAAAGGATGGCTGAACGGCCATTACGGCACCTCGGTGGGGTGGACGATTGCCCTGCTGGCGCTGTGGCAGTTGGTGGTGGCCATGTTCGGCGTGGACCTGTGCGACACGGGCTATTACCTCACCTTCTTTGACAACATCTTCAAGGCTCCCGAGAGCGTGGAGTATAATTTCATGTATTACCTGAGCGGCGTCGCCGGCGGCGTGCTCGATGGCCTGCTGCCCGAGGGCGGCAAGTGGCTGGCGCTGCGCGTGGCGGGAGTGCTGTGCAACGTGGGCGTGATGGTGATACTGGCGCGGACACTGCGGCGCGTGGTCCCCGCCACGGCCGTCATTCTGGGCTACCTGATGGTGGTGGGGGCGCTGGTGCAGTTCCCCTACACGTTCAACAACGACCTGATGAGCGCCCTGCTGTGGGCCGTCGCGCTGGCCTTGATGTACCGGGGGCTCACGGGCGGCAAGGCGCGCCACCTGCTGCTGGCGGGCCTGGTGGTGGGCGTGAACACCTTTACGCGCATCCCCAACGTGCTGGCCGTGGGGCTGGCGGTGATGCCGTTTGTCGCGCAGTTGCATGACAGGCGACCGTGGCGTGAACGCTGGTGCCAGTGCGGGACGGTGCTTGCTGGCGTGGCCCTGGGGGCCGCAGCCGTGATAGGGCTGATGATGGCCCTGGGACATTGGGATATCTTCTTGCAGAATATGACCGACCTCGTCGGCGTTGCCACGGGCAGTAGCGGCGAGGCAAGCCACAACGCTGGGGGCATGATCATGGAAATGCTGGGCTTCTACGGGCACTGCCTGCTCGTGGGCGCCAAGATGCTGGTGCTGTGGGCCGTGTTGTGGCTCGTGAGGAAATACATCGGCAACAGGCTGCTGCGCTATTGCATTTGGACTCTTGTGGCCGTGGCGGCGCTCTACTTCATGTCGCATCAGTCCCACATCATGCACCCGCTGTGGGTGATGTGTGTGGCAGGGCTTGCATGGGTGATTCATGAGGGCGGCCGTCGTGCTGTGGCGGCATGGCTGGGACTGTTCATGCTGCTGGTCTTCCCGCTGGGCAGCGACGGCGCGACCAACAACGGCTGTATCATCGCCTGGATGGCGGCACCCGTGGCGGCCATCGTGTGGCAACGGCAGGGGCAGGTGGTTTTTCCGCTGGCCTTTATCGCGGTGGCTTTCGTCCAGACGGTGACATGGGGCGCCTACTTTGACGGCGGAGCGCTGTTTCACAAGACGGCAACCATCAACGACAGCCGCGCGGCGCTCGTCCGCACCACCCCCGAGCGGGCACAGATCATCAACGGAACCCTAGCCGGGCTGGAGCAATACGTCCGCGAGGGCGACACGCTGCTGTGCTACGGCAGTATCCCCATGATGAACCACCTGACGCGCACCGTGTCCGCCATCGGCTGCTCCTGGCCCGAACTGCTCAGCGCCGACGCCCTCACAACGCGTCTCACCGCCCTGGACGGAGCCCGACCTGCCATCCTGCGGCAGAAGTTCAACAACCTGGGCGCCTATTGGAGCGAGGCCACTGACGCTTATCTCGAGGCCTATCCCCACGTCGATGGCAAATTCCTCGACCAGGGCAAGATGGACGCACTCAACCGCTTCATCAGGGACAACGGCTACCGCATTGTTTGGCAAAATCAATGGTTTGCCCTTTACGGTGTTGATTAACAGCGTGTTGTGGGTTTTCGCTTGGCCGAAGGAAAAGAAATTTTAAAAAATTTCTGCCAAAAAATTTGGTCACGTCAAAAAGTCGCCGTATCTTTGCAGTCGCTTTTGAAAAGGTACCTTAGCTCAGTGGTAGAGCAGTGGACTGAAAATCCGCGTGTCCCTGGTTCGATCCCCGGAGGTACCACA
>CACYSG010000042.1 GCA_902776955.1 uncultured Bacteroidales bacterium
AACCCGACTTGACATCAAAGTGTCAACGATGTCCTGATACAAAGTGTCAACGATGTCTTGATACAAAAGTGTCAACGATGTCCTGATACGCGGCAGTTAGACTTTAGACGTTAGCTTTTAGCTTTTTACCTTTCCTTTAACCTTTAACCTTTAAACTTTACTCGTGATGGTAGGGTTCATGCTTGAGGATGGTGAAAGCTCGGTATAACTGTTCGACAAAGATGAGGCGTACCAGCTCGTGTGGAAAAGTCATTTTGCTCATCGAGATCATCTCGTTGGCACGGCTGTACACCTCGGGCGAGAAGCCGTATGGGCCGCCGACGACAAACACAAGCCGCTTGCTGCCGCTGGCCATGCGCCGTTGCAGCCACTGGCTATAATCTACCGACGTGCGCTCGGTGCCGTGCTCGTCCAGCAGCACGACGTGGTCGCCCGTCTCCAGCGTGGCCAACAGGGCGCGTCCCTCGGCGGCCTTCTGGGCAGCTTCGGTCATGCCTCGAGTGGTCTTTACGTCACCGATATAACGAATGTCGAATGTCACGTAGTGTTTGAGCCGCTTGACATACTCCTCGATGCCCTGTCGTACGAATCCTACCTCGGTCTTGCCGATGACGGCGAGTGTAATCTTCATTGTGATGACTTGTTTTTGATTAAAATTATCCACAAAATTAGCAAATCCGCTGAATTATCCGTAATTTTGTGCTCTATAAATGTCTAAATTGCTAAAAAGCTATGAAAACAAGAGACGAACTGATTGATGAGTTAATCGCCCTGGCGTTTGCCGAGGACATCGGCGACGGCGACGCCACCACCTTGTGCTGTATCCCTGATGACGAAATCGGCCGTCAACGGCTGATTGTGAAAGAGGAGGGAATCCTGGCCGGTGTGGAAATCGCGCGCCGCGTGTTTGAGGCATTTGACCCCGGGTTGAAGATGGAGGTCATGATTGGTGACGGTGCCCACGTCAAGCCCGGTGATGTTGCCTTTGTCGTGACGGGTAAGGTGCGCTCCCTGTTGCAGACCGAGCGCCTGATGCTCAACATCATGCAGCGCATGAGCGGCGTTGCCACGACCACTGCGCGCTATGCCAAGTGCCTTGAGGGACTCAAGACCCGCGTGCTGGATACGCGCAAGACCACGCCCGGCATGCGCATCCTCGAGAAAGAGGCCGTCAAGATAGGCGGCGGTTGCAACCATCGCATCGGCCTGTTTGACATGATTCTGCTCAAGGACAATCATGTGGACTTTGCCGGCGGTATCGTGCCTGCCATCGAGAAAGCTCACCAGTGGTGCAAGGATAATGGCAAGGACCTCAAGATTGAGATTGAGGTGCGCAACTTCGACGAGTTGCAGCAGGTGCTCGACCACGGCGGCGTGGACCGCGTGATGCTCGACAACTTCAGTGTTGAGAACACCCGCAAGGCCGTTGAGATCATCAACGGTAGGGTGGAGACCGAGTCCAGCGGAGGCATCACCATCGATACCCTGCGTGCCTATGGCGAATGTGGTGTTGACTACATCTCGGTGGGCGCGCTCACTCACTCGATCAAGTCCCTCGACATGAGCTTCAAGGCGTGCTGATGGGCACCCGCATGACACTACAGGACATCGCACCGCTCTCTTTGCCCGGCATGGAGAGCGGCATGCCCCTTGTCATTGCCGGCCCGTGCAGTGCCGAGTCGGAGCAACAGACGCTTGACGCAGCGCGTGCCTTGAAAGCGATCGGCGTGAAGGTGTTCAGGGCCGGCGTGTGGAAACCCCGCACGATGCCCGGCGGATTTGAGGGAATGGGCGACCAGGCTCTCGGGTGGCTGCAGAAGGTTAAACGCGAGACCGGGATGATGGTGGCGACCGAGGTTGCCACCGTTGACCACGTGCGTGCCGCCCTCGATGCGGGAATCGATATCCTGTGGATGGGCGCCCGCACAAGTGCCAACCCCTTTGCCATGCAGGATATTGCCGATGTGCTGCATGGTCATGAAGAATTGATCGTTCTCGTCAAGAATCCTGTCAACCCTGACCTTGACCTGTGGCTTGGAGCCCTGCAGCGCATCCATAATGCCGGCATCACGCGACTGGGAGCCGTGCATCGTGGTTTCAGTTCGGCGGGCGAGCACATGTACCGTAATGACCCGCAGTGGCATATCCCGTTTGAGCTGCGCCGTCTAGCACCTGGCATGACCATCCTGTGCGACCCGTCGCACATCGGCGGGAAGCGTGAATTTGTGGGTCCGTTGTCGCAGTCGGCGCTGGATATGGGCTTTGACGGCTTGATGATCGAGAGCCATTGCAATCCCGACCAGGCCCTGAGCGACAGCGCCCAGCAGGTGACGCCGTCGGTGTTAAAAGATGTGCTGGAACATCTGGTTGTGCGATCGGGAGCGCCGTTTGATGATGAGTTGGTCTTGCTGCGCCAGCAGATTGACGATTGTGACCACGAACTGCTGGCAGTGCTGGCCCGGCGCATGAGCGTGGCGCGCGAGATTGGACGGTTCAAGCGGGCGAATAACCTGCGTGTGGTTCAGCCTGCCCGATATCAGGACATGATCAAAGCCCGCATTGAGGAGGGTGACCACCTGGGCCTTTCGGAAGACTTCACGCAGCGCGTCATGCAAGCCATCCATGAAGAGAGCGTTCGCCAGCAACTTGAACTGTAGCAAAAAATAATCGAAAAACCGTCTATGAAAAGAGTCGTAATTATCGGAGCCTCCTCGGGAATAGGACTTGAGGTGGCACGTCTATTTTTGGCACAGGGTTGCAGCCTGGGTGTTGCAGCGCGACGAGAAGACCGCCTCGAGGCCCTCAAGCAAGAAGCCCCAGAGAGGGTAGTGACGGCTACCATCGACGTGACTGCCGATGATGCCGCGACGCGGTTGTGTGGCCTGATTGACAAACTGGGAGGGATGGATTTGTTTTTCTATGCTTCGGGCGTCGGGAAACAGAACCGTGAACTCACCCCCGATATCGAGCTGAATACCGTGAATACCAACGGGATGGGCTTCACCCGCATGATAGGCGAGGCTTACCGTTATTTTGCTGAACATGGCGGAGGGCATATCGCAGCCATCACCTCGATTGCCGGCACTAAAGGCCTGGGGCCGGCACCGTCCTATTCGGCCACCAAGGCCCTGCAGAACGTTTATCTTCAGGCCCTTGAGCAACAGGCTAACGCCCGGAAGCTGAACATACGATTTACCGACATCCGTCCAGGCTTTGTCAACACCGACCTGCTCTCCGGCGACTTCCATTATCCCTTGATGCTTGATCCCAAGAATGTTGCCCGCCAGATTGTCAGCGCGGTCAACCACCGAAGGCACATCGCCGTCATCGACTGGAAATACGGTATTATCACTGCCCTGTGGCGGCGGTTGCCGCGAGCGCTATGGCGGCGACTGAAGCTGTAGCGGGCGAGGTGGAAGTGTGTTATTTTGAGGGCTTGGTGGTGACGCGGGCGGCGGCGTGGAAGTGTGTGGCGTAGTAGTTCTGGCGGAGGTCGTCGACGGCGACGCCGCGTGATGACGAGGCGTGGACAAACTTGTAGTCCTTGAGGTAGATGCCGACGTGGGAAACTCGCCCGTCGCCGTTGGTGCAGAAGAACACGAGGTCTCCCTCGCGCAGGTCTTCGAGGTCAATCACGCGGCAGTTCTGCTCGAGCATCTTGGCCGAATTGCGGTGAACCTTGATACCATAGACCGTCAAATAGACTTCCATCACCATTCCTGAGCAGTCGGTTCCTTCACCGCAGGTGTGAGCCGCATAGACGTAAGGTGTTCCCAACCAGCGTTTTAATTCCTTATACAGTTTCTTGTTTTCGTGTCGGTCCAGCTTGATGTCAAGACGAGCCCACTCGTCGCTCACCATGCCGTGTCCGCCGGGTGGGATGATGTTCCTGTTGTCGGTAGAGGAAGCGTTTCCCTCGTCATTGGGCGCCGTTCCGCGGTTGCGTCGTTCATGGTAGGGACGATAGGAGTGTGTGTTTCCTGAGTGGGTGCGACACGATACTACTGGCAGCGACAAGAGAATCGCCGCTGCCATGTATAGTATCGATTTGCGTTTGAGCAACATACGCACTTCAGGGGGATGCTGCGAACCGGGTTGATCAGTCAGTTGTTCGCAGTCAGATAAAGCAAATGTTTTTATGCCTCGTCGTCGGACTTGGCCTCTTCTTCGTCTTTCTTTTCCTCTTCCTCCTTGGCGGTAAATTCGGTAAATCCGGCGCCAACAAGGATGTTATACCAAGAGATAAGTTTCTTGATGTCGCTATTGTGTACGCGTTCGGTGTCCCAGTTCTCGAGCACGCCGTCAAAGAACTCGTGCAGTTGGTCGGGGGTTGCGTATGCCTTAGCGTCAAGCACCTTGTTGTCATATTTCTTGCCGATGTTTTCGAGCACCTGTGACAGCGGAGTGTCTTCGCCGGTGGTGAACATCGAGATGTCACCCAGCGAAATCACGCGGTCGCGTGAATGAACAGGAAAACGGTGGCCGTCGGCGAGGCTTTCGACCAGCAGCATATTCTTGCCATAAGACACTAGTTTGTAAAGTCCGGGACGTCCCGAAATCGATAAAATTTTCTTCAGCATAATTAGAATTTGATAATGTAGATTTTGTTATTGATATTATTGTTGTGGAATAATAGATTCCAGTAATCGGATGACCTGTGGCAGAACGGCGGTTTTGTCATCATTGACGATTGCCTGCTCGCCGTCGGCGATACGCTCCTCGTCACGCTGGGCATCGATGCGCTCTTGCACTTGGGCGGCCGTGAGTCCACTGCGGGCCATCACACGCGGGATGCGCACGCTGGCGGGTGCGGTAACGTGCCACACCTGGTCCACCAGACGGTCGAGTCGTGCCGTTCGCAGCAAAGCCGTCTCGACAAAGGCGACGCGGTCACCGAGCGAAGCCCGTTGCCGTGCCCATTGCAGCATGTCGTCGGCCGTTGCGGGGTGCACGATTGCGTTGAGCCGTGCTAACGCCTCGTCGTTGCCGAAGGCCACCGCACTCAGGTGCTGCCGGTTTAACGAGCCATCGTCAAGGAAGGTTTCCTTACCGAAGGTCTCGACCAGCTTGTGGCGCACCTCATCGCTCTCGGTCATCAGCGCCCGCGCACGGCTGTCGCAGTCATAAACCTTATGGCCCATGACCTGTAGCATCGTGGCGACTATGCTCTTGCCGCTCCCGATGCCTCCGGTGATGGCGACAAGTTTCATCTAGACTTCTCGATGATGTATTCCACGCTGTCGTGTGACAACTTCACGTCCTGATAGACTGCAGGCATCTCGCCGATGATCACTTTCACCTTGTTGCTGGGCGAATTGAAGTCCACCGAATTATAGTCCACCACGGTGGTGATGCCAGCATCGTCCTTGATGCGGCTCACCGGCGACCGGTAGCTCACTTCCACATCACCCGGGAAAAGCAACATCTTGACACCTGGCGGCGCGTTGCGCACGGCGATTTTGACCGTGCTGGTCTGCTGCTTGAGTTTCTCGATGGGAACCATGATGTCGATGGTGCGCGGCTCGATGGCGGCGCCATTGATGGGCGCGATGGCGACTTTGCGTCGCAGCGTGTCGGTCAGGTCGGTTTCCTCAACATGATAGGTATAAACCTCGTTGATCTCGCTCAATGTCTTGGCATCGCTGAAAACCAGCACCGAGTCTTGACTCTGGATGAGCGCACCGAATAGGGTGTAGTCCTCGCGCGGCTCGACGATAATGTCGGTCTTGACGGGGACTTTCTTGCCTGGCAAGTCGGTGAACTTGATGCTGATGGACTCGGGTAGCACGCTGACGATGGAGGCATGCTTGTTCAGGACGTTGGCCAGCGCCTTCTTGAGATGGCTCTGGTCGATCTTGAAGGTGTTACCGTCGCTGTAGTCACTCAGCTTGAGCTTGAGTGTGGGCGTCTTGTGGAAAAAGTAGATTAAGAAGCGGTAACCACGGTCACGGACCGAGACGGTGAGCGTGTCGGGCACTTTGGACAGCAGGTGAACGTTGTTGGGCATATTCAGCTCCACAGGCACCTCGATGTCCAGTTGCACGTCGCTGTTAAACGTCAGGAAACTCCAAAAGATGGCCGAGATGACCACAAAAAACAGGTATAAGAGAAACGACCTTGCACGAGGTTTTTCCCTTAACGTTTCCCGTATTTTGTCCAAGAGTTTCATGTTTTATCGCTCAGTCCTCCTCCTTGGGGAATTGTCGAATCTTACTTCTTGACGGACTCCTCCACATCCTGCATGGACTGGTAGATGGAGTTCTTGTCAATCTTGATGGTCACGTTGCTGTCGATTTCCAACAGTACAAACGTGTCATTGATTTCACGAATGCGGCCATAGATGCCACCAGCGGTCATCACCTTGTCGCCCTTCTTGAGGCTATCGCGGAAGGCGTTGATTTTTTTCTGTTTCTTCTGCTGCGGTGCAATCATGAAGAAGTAGAAAATGGCGATGAGCACGACAATCATGAGCAGGCTCATCATGCTGCTTCCGCCGGCACCGTCGGCTGCTTGCAATAAAATGGTGTTAAGCATAATTACTGATATTTATATAAATAATGTGTTACTTGAATTTCATTGATGGCAACGACGTCAGGGCTTGAGCAGCTTGCCCTCCTTGCGCAGTTGCTTGACGGCATTGTTGAGGATGCCGTTGACAAACTTGCCGCTTGCCGCTGTGCTGAAGTTCTTGGCCAGCTCGATGTACTCGTTCAGCGACACCGCGACGGGAATTTTATCAAAGGAGCGCAACTCGGCCAATGCGGCGCACATGATGATGCGGTCCATGAGCACGATGCGGTCCTTGTCCCAGCGGCTGGCCTGTACCAAATTGTCGATGAGGGCGTTGTTGTCGGGCATCTGGGTCACCGTTGCCGAGAACAGGTCCTTGCCGAACTCGCCATCTTCCTCGTCCTTGAACATGGGCAGGATGGCGTCGTTCTCACCCTCGGCGATGCGACGGAAGGTCTTGCACACGAATTGCCCGATCAGGTCCATGTCATCCTCGGTCCAGTAGAGCGAGCGCTGCTCGATGGTCTCGGCCATGAGTTCATCGGGCAGGATGACCGTCTTCATGAGTTGCTGCCATAACAGGCTGTCGCTTGTCATGCTGTCCTCCTCGTCGGCCATGTACTCGTTATAGACGTCGCTCTTGATGACTTTGTCCAGCATCAATCGCTCGAAGATGGGGTCATCGTTCCAGGTGATGTTATTCTCTTGGGCGAATTGCTGCAACTGCTCATTGTCGGCCAGCGCCTTCACCAGTCGGTTATTGACGAACTTCATGTTCGGGTTGAGTTCTTCCTGAGTGGGCATATACTTGTTGCGCGCCTCGTCAAGCTTCATTTCCTGGATGTGGGTCAGTTCCACAGGCAGGCGCAGGAGGTAATGATACAACTCGTAGGTCTTGTTCAGGCAGGCCTCAAGATCCTTTAACGCGTTACCCAACGTGCGCTCGGGCCGTGTGAGCATATAGGAGTACAGACTCTGTACAACTTTGGTTCGTATTAATACTCGATTGATCATAGTATATTGATTGAAAGTGCAAAATTAGCTAAAAATGGCGTGTCGGCCAAGTAATATGCGACTTAATTAATGTCCTGATTGTCGTTGAGACGCTGCCGGACGACCTCATAAATCATGATACCTCCGGCCACCGATACGTTCAACGAATTGATGTGTCCAAACTCGGGAATCATCACCTGGGTGTCGCATAGCTTCATGATTTCGGGCGAGACGCCCTTGTCCTCGGCGCCCAGCACGATGGCCACGGGCCCGGTGTAGTTGGCACTGGTGTAGCTCATCTGGCTCTTGTCGCTGGTGCCGACAATCTTGAAGCCGCTGTCGCGCAATAGCTTAACGGCCTTGACCAGGTTGTGTTCCCGGCAAACGGGCAGATAGTTGAGCGCTCCTGCCGACGTCTTGACGGCATCGGCGTTGACACTGACGCTCTCGTGGTCAGGGATGACGATCGTGCTCACGCCGGCACAGTCGCAGGTGCGCGCTACGGCACCGAAGTTGCGAACGTCGGTCACGCCGTCGAGTACCACGATAAAGGGGTTCTCACCGTTGTCAAACATTTGCGGAACGAGGTCCTCGAGGCGATAGTAGGTTACCGCAGCCATGAGTGCGAGCACACCCTGGTGGTTGCGGCGCGTGATGCGGTCGATCTTTTGTACCGGCACCCGCTGTACCGGGATGCGCAGTTGCCTGGCGAGGTCGCTGATTTCCCTGGCTGTGTCGTCGTTGAGGGTCTTGCTCAACAATATTTTATCTATGTCCTTTCCCGCTTCGATAGCCTCGAGAACGGCATGGATTCCGTAGATGTATTGGGTTTTGTCAATCATTGTTTATTATGATGTTTGATGAGTGATTTAGCGTTGTCGATGGCGGCTTGGTTCAAGTCCTTGCCGCTAAGCATGCGCGCGATTTCCATCACGTGCTCCTCCTGGTCAAGTCGCTCGACGCGGGTGAGTGTCTCGACGTCGTTGTCGGTCTTGTACACGCGCAGGTGGTGCATGCCGTTGGCTGCCACTTGAGGCAGATGGGTGATGGCGATAACCTGAATGGAGCGGGCAATATCCGCCATCATCTCGCCGATCATGTTGGCCACATCGCCGCTGACGCCCGTGTCCACCTCGTCAAAGATGATGCTGGGCAGCCTCATGTGGCGTGCGATGATGGTTTTGATGCAGAGCATTACGCGGGAAATCTCGCCACCCGATGCCGTGTCCTTGACGGGCATGGGGCGCTGATTCTTGTTAAACGCCATCATGAACTCGACCGCATCGGTCCCGCTAGCCGAGAGTTCGGTGGTGTTGAAGTCCACTTCAAAGGCGAGGTTCTTCAAGCCCAGAGGGGTGGCGAGGGCAAGCAATTCCTTGCCGAACCGTTGTGCCGCCTCGTGGCGCCTGTCGGATAACCGCTTGGCGATAGTCATGGCAGATGAGCGGCTCTGTTCCACAGTCGCCTTGAGCTGCTCGATGATGTCGTCATTATGCTCGATTTCGCCGAGTTGCCGCTCGTATTCCTGTTGAATCTCGATGAGCCGGTTCACGTCCTGGGCGTTGTGTTTGCGTTCCAGGGCGTAAATGGTGTTGAGCCTGTCGTCAACCCGGGCTAGTTCGGCGGGGTCGTCGTTGAGGGTGTCGGTGATGCTGCCGACGCTCTGGGCGATGTCCTTGAGGTCGATGAGGGCCGAGCGCACACGGCTTGACATTCCCTCCACTTCGGCGAGTTTGCCCTCGGCGTCTTCAAGGCGTTGGGCTACTGCCGACAAGCGGTCCAGAATGCTGTTCTCCTCGCTGTTGAGTTCGTTCTCGACGGTCCACATGGTCTCCTTGAGCTCGGTGATATTGCTCAATTTGCTCTGCAGCGCCTCGAGTTGCTTATCCTCATCGGGTTGTAGCTGAAGCGCTTGTAACTGGTCGAGCTGGAAGCGGATGTAGTCCTCGTCACGTCTCAACTGTTCCATCAGTTGCACCGTCTCGTCAAGTTTCTTGACCGCCTGGCGATAGGACTGATACTCGTTGCGGTACTGCTCCAGCAATTCCCCGTTGAGGGCGATGCTGTCAAGGATGGACAGCTGGAAAGCCGGTTGTGACAGCAACATGTTGCTGTGTTGGGAATGGATATCCAGCAGGCGTGTCGTGAGTTCGCGAAGCACGTTGAGTGCCAAGGGCGTGTCGTTGACGAAGGCCCGCGAGCGGCCGTTGGGCGATAACTCTCGCCTGACGATGCACTCATGCTCATCCCAGTCAATGTCGTTGTCCTTGAACAGGCGCTCCAGGCGGTATCCGCTGATGTCGAAAGTCGCCTCGACAACCGTCTTGGCCGAAGTGTCACGTATCGCTTTGCTGTCGGCTCGGTCGCCCAGGATCAGCGCCAGTGCTCCCAGGATGATGGATTTGCCGGCTCCGGTCTCGCCCGTGATAATCGTCAAGCCGTCGTCAAACCCGATGTCGAGTTTGTCGATGAGTGCATAGTTTGAGATGTGCAGCTGTTTTATCATTACACACTCAGCCTGTTAGTTGCTCATTTTCTTGATTTCGGCAAGACGGTTGACTTCGCCGGGATAAATTTGGTAAAGCATCTCATAGACCGACTCTTTCTCGGTCATGTTCGCCTTGCTGTAGATGTTGATGAGTTCGTCAAGTTTGGCATCCTTGAACATGGTCAGGCATACCGACAAGGGAGCCACCTCGTAGATTTTTGCCAGATTCTCCAGCGTGTGTGTGATGGCCGAACGTCCCTTATCCACAGTGACCACCATCTGGTCAAGTCCCATGCGGTGGTAGTCATAGAGCATCTGCCGAATGGGTGCGGTCTGGGTGTTGGTGATGGCGGTAAGCACCGCATTGCGGTTGGTGTTGTCCTCAAACGCTTTCCATCCGGTCTCGCCGCTGGTTTCGGCCAGCCTGACGACGTTGGCGGCTTTCTCGTAGTAGGGGTCGCCACCTTTCAACTCAAACGTGTCGAAGTCCATGCCAATAATCATGTAGGCCCAGAAGTTGAGAATGGAGGTCAGGTTGTCTAACATTTCCATCTCGGAGAATACCAGCTGCTGGCCGGTTTCAAAATTGAAATCCACCTTGGTATCCTTGAAGTTGATGATTGCTGTGGTGTAAACGCTGTTGTACACGGGGCGCTGCGATTGAATCTGCAGGTCGCCCTTCATCAATCCTGTGGCATCGTCCCATGTGTTGATTGTGAACATGAGTTTACAATGGATCTTTTCGTTGGTGCCAAAGACGGCATTGGTCCACTTGGTCGTGTTCATGTAGTCGGTTACCGACTGCTTGAGCTCGTTGAACACATCCCTGCTGCCATTGGTGATCCTGTCGGCGTTAACCTCGACCTCGCAGAGGAGCTCGGTGGCTTCTTCGTCGGCCATGGCGTTGAAGGCGCAGATGAGCGCCATCAGCATCAACAATAATGTCTTTTTCATTTCTGTGACAGATACTTGAGTAAAACGTCAACTATGTCGTGTGCGACATCGCGCTTTGACTTGCATTCGCCCTTGATGGTGTCACCCTTGTCGGTGAAGATGGTCACCTTGTTGGTATCGACCTGGAAACCGGCATTCTTGTCCCGCAAAGAGTTCATAACGATGAAATTCAGGTTTTTACGTTCCAATTTTGCTTGAGCGTTGACAAGTTCGTTGTCAGTTTCCAGCGCGAAACCCACCGTCACCTGATTGTCGCGCTTGGCCTGTCCAACGGCCTTAGCGATGTCGGGATTGGGTGTGAGCCGGATGACCGGTTCGAGGTTCTTCTCACGCTTGATTTTGCTGTCGGCGACATTTTCCACGCGGTAGTCGGCAACGGCGGCACACAGGATGATGGCGTCACACTGGGGTAAGGCCGCCATGACGGCGTCATGCATTTCCACGGCGGTGGTCACGTCGATTCGCTCGATTGCCGCGTTGTGGGTCTTGAGCGATACGGGGCCAGCAACCAGGGTTACCGAAGCACCACGGTCAGCGCATTCCTCGGCCAGGGCAAATCCCATTTTTCCCGAAGAGAAATTGCTGATGTACCTCACCGGGTCGATTTTCTCGACCGTGGGTCCCGCGGTGATGAGCACGCGCTTGCCATGGAGGTCCTGACACGAGGCGAAGTAGTCGTCAAGCGCCTTGACAATGTTCTCGGGCTCCTCCATGCGACCCTTGCCGACGAGATGGCTTGCCAGCTCGCCCTCGGCGGGTTCGATGATGTGGTTGCCGTAGGACCTGAGCAGCTCCAGGTTGCGCACCGTGCTGGGATGGCGCATCATGTCCAGATCCATCGCGGGGGCGACAAACACGGGAGCCTTGGCCGACAGGTAGGTCGTGACAAGCATATTGTCGGCAACACCGTTAGCCATTTTCCCTATTGTCGATGCCGTTGCGGGAGCGATGATGAGCGCGTCGGCCCACAGTCCCAGGTCAACATGGCTGTTCCACTGGCCGGTGTTGGCGGTGAAGAACTCGCTGATGACGGGCTTGCCGCTGAGCGTCGAGAGCGTCAACGGCTGGATGAATTGCTTGGCGTTAGGAGTCATGATGACCTGCACCTCGGCGCCGGCCTTGACGAGCAGGCGCGTGAGCGTGGCGCACTTATAGGCAGCGATGCCCCCCGTGATTCCCAGAATGATATGCTTGCCTTTCAACATGATGCGTGGCTGCTAATGTTATTTTTTCTTGTACTGGATATATAGCTTGGTGATGACCTGCTTGGTGTTCTCGGCAAAGTCGCTTTTCATCATCCAGTCATAGTAACCATAATCCAACTTGGTGAAGACTTCTTCCACCGTTTTGCCCTTGTGCTTGCCGAAGTTGAATACCGGTTGCTTGTTCTCGTTGAGGATGATGCGTCCTGCCAGGTCCACGTTGCGGTTGTGGGTCGAATACTGTGACAGGAAATCAACGTCGTTGACCAGCGGCTCGGGATCGTTGGCATAGTGGTCGAGTTGAGCCTTGAGCACCTCGAGCGTCGTCTTGGCATCGTCGGCGGCCGAGTGGTGGTTCTTCATCGGGTGCCCGCAATAGAAGATGCAAGCGGCCTCGAGGTCGCGCTTCTCGCGCTTGTGGAAGATGGTCTGCACATCGATGAACTTGTGCTGTGCGGGGTCAAAAAGGACGCCTGCCTTGCTCATCTCCTGCGCCAGCAGCGGGATGTCGAAGTGGTTGCTGTTGAAACCTGCGATGTCGCTGCCTTCAAACACACGCGCGATGTCGTGGGCGCGCTCCTTGAATGTGGGCTCGTCCTTGAGGTCCTCGTTGGTGATGTGGTGCACATCGATGGCCTGCTGGGGAATCGGCTTGCCGGGGTTGAAGCGGTAGGTTTTGCTCTCCTCTCGACCATCGGGATAGACCTTGACGTAGGACAACTCAATGATGCGGTCCTCGGTAATGTTCAGGCCTGTTGATTCCAGGTCAAAGACCACCAGCGGGCGTTTAAGATTCAGTTCCATGCTGAATAAGTATTGAGTGCTAGAAACCAGAAACTAGAAACTAGGGACTAGGGACTAGAAACTAGGTCTAAAAACTAACCATTAAATCATCATGGGCATCTGGAGCACGATGAGGTCTTCGCCAGCCTTCTGCTCGCTGGGAGAGAATACGCCTGCACGTGCGGGGTCGAGCAACTTGAGGAAGACACCGTCACAGTCGATGTTGTTCACCACGTCGACGACATCGGCGCTCTTGAAGCCGATGTTCATGGGCTCGCCGTTGTATTCGCAGGTGATGGTCTCCTCGGCCGAGGTCGAGTGGTCCACATCCTGTGCGGTGAGCACGACATGGTCGGCACTCAGGTCCAGACGAACCAGGCCGCCCACGTTGGCAAATACGGCGACACGACGAACGGCGTTGAGCAGCGTCATGCGGTCAACTGCCATGGTGTAGGGGTTGTCCTCGGGGATGACGGAGTTGTAGTTGGGGTAGCGTCCGTTAATGAAGCGGCAGGAGAGCTGGTAGTCGGCGTTCTCGAACGTTGCGCTGCTCTCGTCGATGGTGATGTTCACCGGCTCGTCGCTGTTGCGGTCGAGGATGCTGGCGAGGATAGCGGCGGGCTTTGCGGGCAGGATGAACGAGCGCTCAAAGTCGGGCTTCACGTCGGTCTGGCGGTAGCGCACGAGTTTGTGAGAATCACTGGCCACATAGACGATCATGTCGGGCTTGATGTCCCAATAGATGCCCATGAACTGGGGGTGCAGGGGGTCGTTGCCAACAGCAAACAGGGTGTGGCTGATACCTGCGGCGATGTTCTTGGTGGGCAGTGAGAACTGTTTCACGTCGTTGGCATTGGCGGCCTTCTCGGGATATTCGTCGCCATTGAGTGCCACCGCGTCATAGTAACCGTTGAGATAAGTGACCTTGACAGCGAGGGTCTCGTCGTTGATTTCGAATGTAAGGGCGGTGTCGGGCAACTCCTTGAGCGAACTGATGGTGCGCTTCACATCAAGGGCAAACTTGCCTGAACCCTCAACGTTCTGGACCTCAATGTTGGTGGTCATGCGAGTTTCCATGTCACTACCGGTGACAACGAGGCGGTCGCTCTGCAATTCAAACAGGAAGTTGTCAAGGATTGCATAGGCACTCTTACTGCTGTTCACGGTTTTGCTCACAGCGTTCAAGCGGGTGAGCAATAATTTGCTTTGGACGTTGAATTTCATACAGTTATGTCTGTTTTTATGTGATTATGTTGATTGTTTTCTCTTTTAACCTACAAATATAGTGTTTTTTTCGCGATTATGGTGATGTTGTTAATAAAAAAAACGAAAAAAAGCGTCATCAATTGCCTTGATAACGCTTTTTAATAGTTTATGGTTCTATCCCTCTAGTTCAATCGTCTAGAGCGCGGATTTTTAGTCCAGCTTGTGGATGATGAGACCCGAACGCAGTTTGGGCTCAAACCAAGTAGCCTTGGGAGGCATGATCTTGCCGCTGTCGGCGATGTCGATGATCTGCTTCATGGTCACGGGATAGAGGGCCAGAGCCATCTTCATCTCACCGCTGTCGACACGCTGCTTGAGCTCGCCCAGGCCGCGGATACCGCCGACGAAGTCGATGCGCTTGTCGGTGCGCAGGTCGGTGATTCCCAGGATGTCGCGCAGGATGTAATCGCTGCTTATGGTCACGTCGAGCACGCCGATGGGGTCGTTGTCGTCATAGGTGCCTTCCTTGGCGGTCAGCGAGTACCACTTGCCGCCCAGGTAGAGCGAGAAGTTGTGCAACTTGGCGGGTTTGTAGATTTCGGTGCCCTTCTCCTCGACGATGAATTTCTCGCCCAGCTTCTGGAGGAATTCCTCCTCGGTGTTGCCGTTGAGGTCAACAACCACGCGGTTGTAGTCCATCACCTTGAGGTGTGACTGGGGGAAGCACACTGCCAGCAGGTAGTTGTACTCCTCGGTGCCGTTGTGGTTGGGGTCGGCCTTGGCCTTCTCTTCACCCACGTGAGCAGCGGCTGCTGTGCGGTGGTGTCCGTCGGCGATGTAGAGGTAGGGGATATTGCCGAATTCCTTGGTGATCGTGTCGATGGTCTCCTTGTCCTTGATGACCCACAGGGTGTGGCCGATGCCGTCCTCGCTGACGAAGTCGTATTCGGGAGTGGTCTGTGCGGTGCGATTGATGATATCCTCGAGGATGGTGTTATCGGGGAAAGCCAGGAATACCGGCTCGATGTTGGCGTTGTTGATTTCGATGTGGTGCATGCGGTCGGCCTCTTTCTCGCGACGGGTCAGCTCATGCTTCTTGATGCGACCGGTGAGGTAGTCCTCAACGCTGGCGCCAACCACAAAGCCGTACTGAGTGCGGCCATCCATGGTCTGTGCGTAGATGTAGTAGCAGTCCTGGTCGTCCTGTACGAGCCATCCCTTGTCCTGGAACTTCTTGAAGTTCTCGACAGCCTTGTCATAGACCTTGGGCTCATGCTCGCCGGTGCCGGGTTCGAAGTCGATCTCGGGCTTAATGATGTGATACAGACACATCTCATTGTCGCCGGCCTCGGCACGTGCCTCTTCGCTGGAGAGGACATCGTAGGGCTTGGATGCAACTTTTTCTACATACTCTTTGGGCGGTCTCACGCCACGAAACGGTTTTACTTTAGCCATGATAAATTAACGGTTTTAAAAGTGTTAATAGATTATAAAGTCATTATTTCTTATTGTTGTTGTCGTTACGGGTTGCCTGGCGGTTGCGTTTCAACTTGCGTGCACAGGTGCTGCAGGTGCCATAGACATAGAGGCTGTAGTGGTCGGTGTTGAAGGCGTTGAACCGTCGGGCATTCATGAAGGCGGCCAGGTTGGGGTCCCTCACTTCCTTGATTTTGCCGCAGGAGGTGCAAATCAGGTGGGTGTGGGGCAGGGTGATGCGCTCGTATTGGGCCTGCATGCCCTCGAACACATGCCGCCTGAGCAACTTGGCCTCGATGAGCAATTCGATCGTGTTGTAGACCGTCGAGCGGCTCACGCGGAACCCGTCAATGTCGAGCAGTTGCTGCAATTCCTCGACGGTGAAGTGGCCGTTGATGTTCATGATGCGGTTCAGGATGGCATAACGCTCGGTCGTCCGGCGCAAGGCGTGGGCGTCGAGGTAATCACTGAATTTGCGCACAACGGGATTGTTGCTGTTAGCAAAATCTTCGATATTTGGATCGGTTCTCATCGATGTGACAAAATTACAATGTTTTTTGCAATCCTACAAAAGAATTTGTCACAAGAAAACTTTTATCATTGTTTTTTGAGCACCTGCTCAACGGTCAACTCGCTAACGGCGTCGGCCAGGAGGTCGCACAGGGGGGCGACGACCTCCCTCTTCAGGGTGGTGGCGATGCCGATGACCCGTGCTCCCGACTCGCGTCCGGCAATCAGGCCGTTGCGAGAATCCTCAAAGACGATGCAATCCTCGATGGGCACGCCTATCTGCTTGGCTGCCACCAGGAAACATTCGGGGTCGGGCTTGGCCTTGGAGACCATGTCTCCCGTGATGATTTTGTCAAAGAGGGTGGGGAATTCGGGATGCTGGCGATAGAGTTCCTCCATCTTCTTGCGGTCGCTCGAGGTGACGATGGCAAGGGGTATGCCGGCCTGGCGCAGCTGCCTGACAAAGTCCAGCGCTCCGGGGAAGAACTCAAACTTCATGTTGCGCTCAAATACCGTCAGCTTGTCGAGCACTTGCTGCCGTACGTCCTCGTCGGGGAAATAGCCGAGGATTCTGGTCAGGTGGAACCCTTTGATATAGTTTGCAAAGTCGGGCACGCCAGTGGGGTATTCCTTTTCCATCTGTTCCCAGAAGATGCTGTATTGTCCCTCGCTGTCGAGCAGCACGCCGTCGAGGTCAAACAGCACACCGCGGGTTTTATTTGTTGTTTCGCTCATGATTCTTGTCTTGTCGGTGAATTAAGCCACAAAATTACTGAAAATAGACCGATTCTTTGTAACTTTGTGCCATAAATTATTGCGAAATGGTACAGATTTTGGCCCAACCTCTAGCGGCGTAGCCAAACCCTGCGGGGCTAATGCCAATTTCACGAATTTATCTAATTTGAATGCTATTTTTTAATTTAGATTCGTGTAATTGGACTGATTAGCGAAATCAGCATTGAAGAAAATCAATGGGCCAACTGTTATGTCGTTCCATAAATTATTGCGAAATGGTACAGGAATTACAACTGAGGGTGGACCCTCAAACCGCGGTGAGCATGGGCGAAATCGCCCTGTTGCTGGAGAAACGTCACGACATACCGTCCCGCTCGATCAAGGGCATCAGGATATTGAAGCGCTCTATCGACGCGCGGCAGCGCAACGTGGTCGTCAACCTCAAGGTGCGCGTCTATATCGACGAGCCCATGACCCAGGATTACCTGGTCCCGCCCATCGCCTATCAGCCCGTTGACGGCAAGCGTCAGGCGATAGTCGTGGGGATGGGTCCCGGCGGATTGTTCGCGGCCCTGCGGCTTATCGAGCTGGGCGTCAAGCCCATCGTGGTTGAGCGCGGCAAGGACGTGATGAACCGTCGCCTGGACGCTTCCCGCATCCAGCGCGAGGGCATCGTGGACCCCGAGAGCAACTATTGCTACGGCGAGGGAGGGGCAGGAGCCTACAGTGACGGCAAGCTGTACACCCGCAGCAAGAAACGCGGCTCGGTGGACCGAGTGCTGGGTATCTTTGTCCAGCACGGAGCGCGCGAGGACATCCTCATCGACGCCCATCCGCACATCGGCAGCGACAAGTTGCCCGCCGTCATCAAGGCGATGCGCGAAACCATCCTGCGCTGCGGCGGCGAGGTGCATTTCGAGACCCGTGTGACGCGCCTCCTCCTCGAGGACGGCCAAGTTACCGGTGTGGAAACCGCTGCGGGAGAGACCTTTGAGGGCCCCGTCATCCTGGCCACGGGTCATTCGGCCCGGGATGTCTATCAGATGCTCCATGACAGCGGTATCACCCTTGAGGCCAAGGGCATTGCCGTGGGCGTGCGTCTGGAACACCCGCAGCGCATCATCGACCAGATACAGTATCACAACGTGCTGGGCCGCGGCCCGTATCTGCCCGCTGCCGAGTACAACTTTGTCACGCAGGTGGACCATAGGGGCGTGTATTCCTTCTGCATGTGTCCCGGCGGCTTTGTCGTGCCTGCCGTGAGCGAGCCCGACGGCCTCGTCGTCAACGGCATGTCGCCCAGCAACCGCGGGTCGCACTGGGCCAACTCGGGCATGGTGGTGGAATTGCATCCCGAGGACCTGCCCGACAAGTATAATAAATATGGTGTGCTGTCGATGATGATGTTCCAGCGGGATATGGAGCAGCGCGCCTTTGCCGAGGCGGGCAACACGTTGATAGCCGGCGCCCAGCGGATGAAAGACTTTGTTGACGGGAAGGCATCACGCAATATCCCGCCGTCCTCCTATCTGCCTGGCGTGCAGCCGTCAAGGCTCGACTTGTGGATGCCCCGGTTTGTCGCCAACCGCCTGCGCAAGGGATTTAAGGTTTTCGGCAAGAACGCCAGTGGCTTCCTCACCAACGACGCCACCGTCATCGGAGTCGAGACGCGCACATCTTCGCCGGTTCGCATTCCCCGAGATACGGCATTGCTGCATCATGTATCCATCCAGGGGCTCTATCCCTGCGGCGAAGGGGCGGGCTATGCCGGCGGTATCGTCTCCAGCGCCATCGACGGCGAGCGCTGTGCCGAGGCGTTGGCTGCGGCCTTCGGGGAATAGAAATCGGCGAATGTGGTGTTAACTCGCAAATTTTTGCGCCAATGGTGAAATATTTTTCTTCATTTATACAATATGGCGCACTTTTTGCAGTTATCTATGCGATTGAGATTAAATAGAACACTTTACACATTTATCAAAGTCAACGATTATGAAAGACAAATCGATTATCTCGGCAGCCCTCCTCGCGTTGAGCGTATTCTGCCTGGGCTGGTTCATCAAGGCTGGTATTGATGATTTTGCAAGCAAGGACCGCAAGGTCAGTGTTAAGGGACTTGCCGAGCAGGAAGTCCTAGCCGACAAGGTTACTTGGCCCATCGTATCCAAGGAAGTGGGCAACGACTTGCCCGGCTTGTATGATCGCATTGGTGCCACTCAGTCCAAGATCAAGGCCTTCTTGATCAAGGGTGGTGTCAAGGAGGAGGAAATCAGTCTCAACGCTCCTCAAGTGGTCGATTTAACGGCTCGTGAATATGAAACGAACAAGGCCTACCGTTACATCGTGACTTCGGTGGTCACCGTCACCAGCAAGAATGTCGAGCAGGTGCGCAAGCTCATTTCCAAGCAGGGCGACCTGCTGCGCGAGGGCGTGGCCATTACCGGCGACAGTTATGAAAACCAGATTCGCTATGAGTTTGTCGCCTTCAAGGAGATGAAGCCCAAGATGATGCAGGAGGCCATCAAGAACGCGCAGACTACAGCCGAGCAGTTTGCCGAGAATTCCCACAGCAAACTCAACAAGATTGTCAATGCCGACCAGGGCCAATTCTCGATCGATGACCGCGACGAGTACACCCCCTGGATCAAGAAGGTGCGTGTTGTCACCACGGTGACCTATTCGCTCAAGAACTAATCACTATCCATCAGAACGTAAAAAACAAATCACGGGAGGTTGATACTTCCCGTGATTTTGTTTTGTTTTGTTTTGTTTTAAACTACGAATTACGCGAATTGAACTAATGGCATCCGCGTTCGATTTTGCCATATTTCACAAATTGCGGACGGATGGGCATCCGCGTACGAATTTGCCATATTTCACAAATTGCGGACGGATGGGCATCCGCGTTCGAATTTGCCATATTTCACAAATTGCGGACGGATAGGCATCCGCGTTCGATTTTGCCATATTTCACAAATTGCGAACGGATGGGCATCCGCGTACGATGAGTGGTCGCACGTAATTGTGGGAAAATTCCTTATTTGAAGAGGAAGACTTCGCTGATGGACTCCTTGCGGTTGACGTGTTTGATGGTGTTGGCAAACAGCTTGGCCACGGTGAGGACGCGTACCTTGGGGCAGCGGTCGGTGTCAAAGGGGATGCTGTCGCTGATGACCAGTTCGTTAAGGCCGCTCTCCATCACGCGCTGGCTGGCGGGGTCGCTCATCACGGCGTGTGAGATGTAGGCGCGCACCGAGCGTGCACCGTTTTCCTTCATCAGCGTGGCGGCCTTGCAGATGGTTCCTGCGGTGTCCACCAGGTCGTCGATGAGCACCACGTCCTTGTCCTTGACGTCGCCGATGATGGTCATGCTCTCGACCACATTGGCCTGCTGGCGATGCTTGTGGCAAAGCACGAGGGGCGCGTTGAAGTATTTGGCGTAGGAATTGGCGCGTTTGGCACCGCCGACGTCGGGAGAAGCGATGACCATGTCCTTGAGGTTCAACGCCTGGATGTCAGGCACGAACATCGTCGAGGCATACAGGTGGTCGACAGGCACGTCAAAGAAGCCTTGGATCTGGTCGGCATGGAGGTCCATGGTGATCAGGCGGTCGATACCTGCGGCAATCAGGATGTTGGCCACCAACTTAGCGGCAATCGACACGCGAGGTTTGTCCTTGCGGTCCTGGCGAGCCCAGCCGAAGTAGGGGATGACGGCAATCACCGAGTGGGCCGACGCACGTTTGGCCGCGTCGATCATCAGCAGGAGTTCCATGAGGTTCTCGCTGCTGTTAAATGTAGACTGGATGAGGTAAACCTCAGAACCGCGAACGGGCTCCTCATAGCACACCTCAAACTCCCCATCAGCAAAGTGCATGATGTTGAGTTTACCTAATTCCACTCCAAGTTCCTCTGCAATCTTTAGGGCTACATAACGGGAGTTTGTGCCCGAGAACACTTTCAAATCAGCCATAACGGATATCTTTAATTAATTTGTCTGCGCAAAAGTAATGATTTTGTCTGTTATATCCCCTATGAAATGCCATTATTTTTTGAAAAAATGTCTTATTCCCTTTTTTCCATTAGCCATGACCCCGAAATGGTGATAGCGTGTTTCTGGTAAGTATAAAAAAAGCACCGGCTCTCGACCCTGATGGCAGGGTGGGAGCCGGTGGCTTGAGCTTGTAAAAAGAACGGGGTTCTTTTTATGCCTCAGCGGCGGGAGCCTCTTCGGCGGCAGGAGCTTCCTCGGCGGGAGCCTCGGCAGCAGCGGCCTCCTGAGCAGCCTTGGCAGCCTCAGCCTCGGCAGCGGCCTTAGCGGCAGCGATCTCGGCTTTCTTCTTGGCTACGGCCTCGGCCTTGGCCTCGTTCTTCTTGGCCTCCTTCTTGGCCTCCTCAGCGATGGTCTTCTTGTAATCGGCCTTCTTGTCGTCGCGATCCTTGTTGCGGATAGCATCGAGCTTAGCCTGCTTCTCGGCCTTCCAGGCCTCGAAACGCTTCTGAGCCTCTTCCTCAGAGAAAGCGCCCTTCTTGACGCCGCCCTGGAGGTGCTTCATCAGCATGACGCCCTCGCGAGAGAGAATGTTACGTACAGTGTCGGTGGGAATTGCACCTACGTTGATCCAATAGAGTGCACGCTCGAAATTCAAACTGATGGTAGCAGGA
>CACYSG010000043.1 GCA_902776955.1 uncultured Bacteroidales bacterium
GATGAAGGCCGCTGCCGCATATGGCTCAGCGGTCCACGAATCATGTGAGCTTTTCGATCGTGAATGGGTAAATGACGGCACTGTTGAGGTCGCCGACTACATCCAACTTACCCACGCGAACCAACTTGTGCATGAGGCCAGCGAGTATCTTGTTACCGATACAAAGCATTACGCCTCAAGCATCGATAAGGTGTATCGCATCAACCAGGACACCTTTACACTGGCTGATATCAAGACCTACGGCACCTTCACTCCCGAGAAGATGGAGCGTGCCAAATGGCAGTTGAGCATCTATGCCTATCTGTTTACGCTTCAGAACCCTGCGGCGAAGATTGACAGGCTAATTGTGATCCGTCTCCGCGGCAAGGGGAAGGACCACATCAGCGAGATCATTGAAGTTGAACGAATCCCCGCCAACATCTGCAAGGCCCTGCTCGAAGCGGACCTTAACGGCGAGACATTCAACAACCCGTACTCCATCCCTGCCGACATCAAGGCACAGGAGATGACCATTCGCGAGCTCATCCAAACGAAACAGCAAGTGGATGAGGAACTGAAGCGTATTAAGGCCGATATCCTGTTACGCATGGAGGCGACCAACGCGAAGATCTGGGAGTCCGAAAATATGAGGATCACCCGGAAGCTACCAACCCAACGAGAGAGTTTTGATCTGGGACGCTACAAGGCAGACAACCCCGATCTTGACCTGAGCGACTACATGAAGGTCAGCAACGTATCCGGCAGTGTGCTGATCACTATCTAATCGACATCATTACTAACCACGCCAGGAGAATGAAATTGACATCAACCATCAACCGTTCTCCTGGCTTTCTTATGAACAACTTGAACAAATGAACATGAACATCAATGAAAGCCGTGAGTATAAGGCAGCTAAGGAACTGGAGCGGGTACTTAACGACTACAGCTTCAACCCCAATCGATTCACCGCAGCCATCCCATCGTTTCACAAGACGCTGGAGCAAAACTTTATGAGGCTGATTATAGCATGTATCAAATTCATGGCCGATGATAGCAACAGATTCATAGACCTGCGTAACAAGGGTTCCCACGAGGCAGCGGTTATTCTTGCCCAAGCCTTAGAGGAGCATAAGGACGAGATTTATTTACCATTCATCTAACAACAATCACTATGAACATCAACATCGAAGACAAGAAGGTTCAGATCATCATGGAACTGACCGAGGACGAGCTTTTGAACATCACTCCCGCTACCGTCACAAGAATCATCAAGGAAGCGGGAACGAGACTTTACCGATCCAGAAATAAACGGTTATGGATATCAGATCGGTTCAGAGCAGGAAATCACTGGAATAGTACCTTCAACGGCATCGAGCTGATCAAGGGCAAGCTGTATGTGAGCCTTTATGTTCAGTATAGCAACACGGACACTGACAGGAGCGAAACTTTCAGTGAGTTTTTCTCAAGAGGAGATTATAGAGGGGCTATCCGATACGACGATAAGTACGGGAATCCTCATACTGACTATTACACCTATTCACCGAGCGACAAGGCCAGGGCACTCAGATCCTTGCTGCTCACCTATGTTCAACGCAAATACAAGAGCTATTATGACAAGAAGAAAGCAGAACAAGAGAACGCTGGCTGAGAAACGGCAGGAACATCACACCACTGCCGATAAACCAGCCAATCCATCATTCCGCAACTTTACCGTGAGAAGGACGATCGAGATACACTTGACGACCATTAACCCTCAGCTCACCCAACGAGATGCCGAATTCTATGTGGACGGCAACTTCTATGTGAGGGGACAACTGGACGGGAAATATCAAGATTTCTATCTCACACGCGTAAAAATGAACTATAACAACCGCAAAAATTCAACAGACAATGGCAAAGAAGAATAAGAATAAAAAGCTCACCATTAAATACTGGTGTGGGTTATCACGAAATTCACGTGAGCGCGCTTTGAGATTCTGCTTCCCGATTTCTCCGAGCATAGTAGAGATGCTGCTTGACGAGACCCCTACGAGATTTGAGATAAAGGAGGGGTTCTGGTCAGTCGTGTTCAAGCGGATTACCATACCCGCTGACAACCGATTCTACAAGACGTGTTTTATGAACCAGACTTATCTAGCGTGACGATTATGGGATTCAGACTACATTGTGCCACCACCTACAGAGTAGAATGGGGCAACGCAATCGGATTTAACCACAAGATACAGGAATTCCATAACCTGCTGGACGCTTGTGGCTGCGATAGCGGTGAGGAATTTGATATCGATTTTGAGGTGCTGAGGGACGACTGGAGGCACACGATCGATAAACTGAAAAAACTCGATACCCTGCCCGATGATGAGGCCGGGGAGATCGAGATGCGTGTTAAAGACCTGAACTGTACAACCGAGGAGGTGATCGACAAGATGGAACGCCTGCTGAATATGGGCGAACCTGACAGCGACTACCTTCACTTAAGCTTTTTCTGATTATGATCGACAATGAAGATTACAATGTGAGGCTGGCCCGTTACATCTGGACTATCCTCACGAGCCAACCTATCATCCTTATGTCCTGGGGAATCGATACTAAGGCAGTGAAGACGATTGAGCTGGGACTAGAATTCAAGGTAAATGGATTCAAACACCAGGGCCTAGTGAGAGTGACATTGAACGAAGGCTTGGATCTATTCGAGGTTTCACTGATTGACGAAAATGACAAAATCGTGAATACCATAGAATCCGTCTTTTGTGATAATCTCGTGGCTGTGATAGACAACGCTGTAGAAAAAACTGACAATTATGAAAAGTCAATTTGTGAAGAATACGGCATTATCACAGAGAACGAGTTATGTGAAAGCGACACCGGCCAACCAACCCAATGAGGCCGAAAGTGTATTCAAATAATGGGTGTATTCAAAAAAGTCTGCAAGGGCCAATGAATACACCCTTTTTGTGTAACCATTTTTATCAAAGATTTATATGACGACACAACCAACCAAGAGGGCCGTGATTCAAAAATTCAGTGAAGCCCAGGATATGGAAATCGTTAAAATCTACGAGGAGCATATATCTGGGGCAAAGAAGAACGAAGAGCGACAAGTGTTGACCGAGTGTTTGGACTATTGCACCGGGAACAATGTCGATTACTTGTTACTATCTGAACTGAGCCGACTGGGAAGATCGACGCTGCAAGTTTTGAAATCCCTTGAACGGCTACATGAGGCTAAGGTTTCAGTCTATATCCAGAACCTTGGCATCTACTCGCTACAACCCAATGGCGAAGTGAATCCCATCGCGTCCATTCTGATCACCGTACTTGCAGAGATGGGCAATATCGAGCGAGCCAACATCCAATACCGGCTCAACTCTGGACGTGCCCAATATGTGAGGAACGGTGGAAAACTCGGACGCAAAACCGGGACTATCAAGAGCGAGGACAAGAAACGAGAGGAGTATAGAGAGGTCATCACGCTGCTGAAACGGGGCTACTCAATCAGAAACACAGCGAAGATAACCGGCTGCTCCATCTCAACTGTACAACGAATCAAAAAACAATTTGTAAGATGAAACAGAAAATTTTAGCAAAACTGAACGAGTGGTCTATCATCATCGATCCGCTACCTATCCCGCACCTTTACGTTTGGGAAGTGAGAGTGGACAACAAGACCATTCACATCGAGGCAATTAACAGGGTGTTTGCTTACTTGAGGGCACGAATCAAGTACCCCCAGGCCAAGCACATCCGAGTCGTTAAACTATTAAAGACAAACCGCTATGCCTAACTGGTGCTATACAACCTATAAATGCGTCGGAGAACCTAAGGACATCCGACAACTGCATGGAGCGCTGAAGTATATAGCTAAGCGCAAGACCACCATCGTCCCTAACGGCTTCGGTAAATGGTGGCTGGGAAATCTGGTCACTAAACTCGGCGGCAATTGGGAAGACTACCCCTGCCGTGGAGATATCGTGGATTACAGCCTTCAGGACAAAACCACGCTGATGATTTGGCAAAATACTGCTTGGGGAGAACAGGAAGGAGTCAGGAAAATCATCGAAGAGAAACTGCCCAGCATCAAGGTCTATTATCAGGTTGAGGAGCCAGGGACCGAATTGTATGCTACCAACAGCTTTGAGCATTTCCCCGAGCGATACATGTTGGACTCTTATGAAGAACCACTATATTTCGAGGATATCGAGGAAGCAGCAAAATGTGTGGCAGATATCGTCGGGCATCCTATAGCCCCGAGCGTTGAAGCTATTATCCAAGCACTCGACGACTATCTTGAGGAAAAAGAAGATGACGATACCTGGTATAGCTTTCATTCATTTGAGGAAGTAGAGTAAAGGCTGACACTACATGAGATTATGTAGCACTAGCATGAGAAAAGACGGCAAAAATGCCGTCTTTATTTTTTCAACATCATTCAACTCGTCTGTCACCGGTACACGTTCCCGACGTTTTACAGGACGTGCATAATCGGCATGACCATCCTCGGCATACTCTACAAGCAAAGCCCAATAACCGCCTTTATCTTGGCTGAAATATCGCTCCACAGATAAAATGCGATGACTGCGAAGAAACGCATTCACATCGCCCTCGCCTAGCTCGGGCGATGATGCATTAATTTTAAATGTTTTAAATGCATGGTATTTTTTAGTCAAGACGCTCATTATTGAAATGCGCTTTTTTGCACTAGCGTGCTTTTTTAGCGCATTTCAACAACTCGCTAAATTTAACGAGGAAGGAACTAAAGAGCAAGGCGCAGCCCAAGGAAGTCGATCCGGAGCGACGGGCCGCGGCTGCTCCGGTCCGACACGCGGCAGATCACGGCGCCGCCGCTCCAGCCGCCACCACGGAACACGCGGCCAGAGCCCGAGGTTGGAGCCGTGGGACCCGTGGGGTTAACTGAAGGCGAATTACTATAATACGATGAACTATACCAATCCTGGCACCACTCATACACGTTGCCGGTCATGTCATACAGGCCCAACTCGTTCGGGGACTTGGTGGCAACGGCATGGGTTCCATAGTCAGGACTACTGCTGCCGAGTGCGTAACTATTGTCATAATACCACGCCACATCGCCGATGGTGTTGCTGCCGGCAAACTTGTAGCCCTGGCTCTGGTTGCCGCCACGAGCTGCATATTCCCACTCGGCCTCGGTGGGCAGGCGGAACTGCTTGCCCGTCAACTCGTTCAACTTGGTGATGAACGTCTGGCAGTCATCCCACGACACCTGCTCCACAGGGCGGGACAGGTCGCCCGAGAAGTAGCTCGGGTTGCTGCCCATCACGGCCTGCCACAGATCCTGGGTCACCTCGGTCTGCCCGATGCTGAATGACGACACCGTCACCCGGTGGGCGGGGTACTCATCGTAATATGCGTCACTGCCCTGCTCGGCCGTCGCGCCCATCGTGAACGTGCCGCCCTCGACAGCGACCATCTTGAAGGAAACATCAGTATCGGGGATAGTGATGACCTCGGTCTGAGGCTGGTCGCCTGTAACCGCACGGGCATGGACAGGAACAATGCTCTGGCCTCCATCAAACGCGGAGTTTTGGAAAGTGACATTGCCGCTGTAATCACCGGGCGTTGTCGCCGTGAACATCACGGTCACCGAACTGCAGGCATTGCCCGGCACCTCAAGAGTCAGGCTCGACATGCTGCTCTGGTTATAAGAGAAGGAGAACGGGGCATCGATGGTAGCGGTCACCGTCTTGGCTGCCGCCGTGTTGTTGATGATGGTCAGTTCTCCCGTCCTGGTCTCACCCGTGAGGACATCGCCCAAATCAAGGCTCTGTTGCTCGATATAGAGACTCTGGCCATCGGCTGTCGTAGTGGCCTGGACAGGAATCACACATGTGCCACCCTGCAGAGCCTCGGCAGTGAAGGTGATGTTGCCACTGACAGTTCCCACATCGGTTGCTGTATAAAGCACAGTGATGGTGCTGCATGAGCTGCCAGGAACAGTAAGTTTCAGCTCAGACATACTACTCTGGTTATAAGAGAAGGAGAACGGGGCATCGATGGTAGCGGTCACCGTCTGGGGCGACACACTGTTGTTGACGATGGTCAACGTGCCTGTTCGGGTTTCACCTATGGATACCTCACCCAGGTCGAGGCTATGCTGCTCAATATAGAAGCGGTCATCGCTAGAGGAAGCGTAGGCCTGAACGGGGACAGTACACTTGCCGTTCTCGAACAACTCGTTTGCAAAAGTTACGTTGCCGTTGCTGGCACCAGTACCAGAAGCCGTGAACGTGACCGCCACATAACCGCACGACTGGGCGGGCACCTCGACAGTGAGACTCGACACGCTGCTGTTGCCCTGGGTAAAGGAGAAGGGCGCGTCAACGGTAGCGGTTACCGTCTTGGCCGAAGTTGTGTTATTGATGAGGGTCAACACCTTGGTGCTGGTCATACCTGCTGGCACTACGCCGAAGTCCAGACATTCTTCGGCGACATACAGGGGCAGGTTCTCGCCTTCGATAACCGTGACGGGCAATGAGACCACATCGCCTGTGCGGACATCCTTGACATTGATTGTAGCATTTCCGGGCGATAGGGCCTCTACCCGCACGAGGAAGGTCTCGGCGCCGTTGACCCAAGAGCTGACAACAGTTGCCGTCACCTTGTCATTGGTGCAGGAAGCGGTATAGTAGCCCCAGCCTCCACAGATGGCCACATCGCCACGTGTGCCCTTGATCAATTGTAGCGTGGGCTTTTCCAGTGACATCGGCTCAGGGGAACAGAACACAGTGCGAGGACCGCCCTTGATCTCGAACAGGTCAAGCATCTTGTAGAGCGGGCGCACGACATACTCACGCCCTGCCTCCAGTCCGGCCAGCGAACACTGCACAGCACTTTGGGGCCAGTCGTCCTCGGTGCCGAAGTACCAGCCATAATAGCTGTTGCGCAGGCAAGTGCCATTTTGGTCATAGACGCCAAGGCCCACCTTGCCGGGCAGCAGCAACTCCTGTGAAGGCACGGTGTACATCGACGTGGGCGTTACTGAGGGTTGCCAAGTGCCGTTCTGGTACTGCGGCAGGGTTGGTGCGGTGAACTTGGGGAACAGGTATTTTTCCTGTTTGAACAAGGTAGAGGATGCGCCGAAAAAGGTGCAGTCCTCGCCAAACGCTTTACCATGCAATTCCAAACCGACTTTCAATCCAGTGGTCAGCTTTAGATTTGACAAGATGTCGTCATAAACATCCACAGACTCGTCTGACAGGCTTTCGACGACATCAAAAGAGCATTCACCCGACAGTTCAAGACCGCCTTTGGCGCGGACATCAAAACTGAGGGAATTGGGCTTCCAGACAACGATGGCAGCCTTTACGATAGGTCCAAATGCCACCTTTCCGCTGACCTTGATCTTCACGCTTGCATCGTCGTTCATCAAAAAGTCGCTCCATCCCGGCCAGCCACCTTCGTCATCAGACGTGACAAGGGGATTGGACCATCCCAAGTCAGAGCCGAAATAGTACTCATCGACCTGATTGGAACTATAGGGCAACTTGGCTTCCAGTTCCAATGATGCATCAGCATCAAAAAACAAACCTGGATACAGGTTCACGCCCAGGTATTTGCATCCCACAAGCGATACTGGCTCGCCCCAGAGCGGCTCCTCCAACAAGGCCGGTGTGGGGGTTTTTAGGACTTTAAGTGAAGCCTTGGCCGTGTTCGTTATCTTCTTGGTGTGCTTCAGGGTGATAAAGTCGTGATCAAGCATTCCCACACAGATCAGATAATAGAACTCGTTTTCAATCTTGCCACTGTCCTTGATGTTTCCTTCTCCGCCAACAATCTTATTAAGATTCAAGCTAAGGTCCCAGGTGTGTTCAGGGATGCGGACTGTACCGTCGGTAGCAATGAAAGCCCAAGACTTTTTAGGAGCATTCGACGGTCCAGATGTGTCGTCAACAACCTCTGTCGAGTCTGTGATTACTTTGAAACAGTCAAGAAAACGGGAATAGACATCACTAGGAGTGACCGGACTGCAGATGTACTTGACCTGGCCTGTCCTGCGTTCAATGCCTACTACCCTGCCGGCAAAGCCCATATAGAAAGGATCATCCGTCAAGTCGCTGTACATGATTTGGCCCATGACGGGCACCATGCTGGAAGGCACGTCGGAGTTGAATGTAATGGTGGAATCGCTGGCATCGATGATATAGGGCATGTGCCGCTCATCGATAATGACCACATCAGGCTTGTACTCGGTCTGCGGGGCCTTGAAACCGACACTGTCGATAACAGCCAGAGGAATGCGGTAGAGGCTGTCGGGCGTCCATACCTGCTGCACGACTGCATTGGGGTGCGACACGCCGTCGAGGCCGGTGTTGCTGTAGGTAATGCTGTCCACGTCTATGTTGAGGAAAGCGTTCATGCCGCCGTCGTTGCGGTAGGTGAACAGGGCATATTGCGGGCGCTCGTCAACATCGGTCGAGACGCTTTCCTCTTGCAGGGGTGAAGCACAGTCCAAAGAAAGACCAGCTGAAACATACCGCTGACCATAGCGCAGACGGGCCATGTTCTCCAACTCATAAGTGAGCACCTTGCCGTCGGTCTCGATAACTAGATTGGGCTTCTCAATGCTCAAGCGGGTGTTATCGTCTAGAAGGTATTCCATGGTCACACCGTCCCTCGTGGTGATGAAGATGGTCGAACAAAGTTTCTTGGGCGTCCCTCCCAGTATAATATCGATGACTGCATTTATATCACCGATATTGATTTCACCGTCACCGTTCACATCGGCACTCGGGTTGTTGATATCACTGAGAATGACATCGATGACGGCATTAATGTCGCCGATATTCACCTCAAGGTCGCCGTTGACGTCGGCATAGATGTCTTGGGCATAGGCCGCTGTAGGTAACATCAGCACCCCCAGCAGCAGGACGATTGATTGCAGGACTTTCTTCATCATATTATCGATTTAGTTAGATCACCAAGTATTCCACCCGCAAAGTTAGTGATTTATTGTTATCTACAAAAATATTACGATGTGATTGAAGCCTCAAAATGCCGTGCTGTGCATCACCTGTCACTGACAACATGTCGCGCTACGATGTAAAAAAAGCGTCTTGGATGTCATCTTTAAGCAAAAATGGCAGACTGGTTTTCTCTGGCACAGTAATTGACGGCTGGTTAAACGAATTCGCTTTTTGACATGATGTTTGAACGTGTTAATTAACTTTTTTGTATAACTAATTTTTGTTTTTAATATGTATCTAAACTAAGACAATTCATTTTTTATAAAATTTACTATATTAAAAACATCATGGCAAAAAAAAGTTTAATTACAAGCGCCGCACCCCGCGGTAGCAAGAGTGTGAAGTACTACACAGAGGAGCAAGTCCTTGCAATGCGCGACTGGGAAGAAGATGAAGTGTATGCCATCAAGCTATACTTTGATTCGGTCCGCTCGAACGAACAAACAGGCTGCCCGACAATAGGATTCACGAGTAAGGCCAACTTAAAAGAACAGCTCAAAGACATAATTGTTCAATATTATGTCTATGAACTAATGCGCGGATCAAGGAATCATCTGCAGTTTGTCTGGCATTGTGATAAGGACTTTGACGCACTCTATGAGGCTTTCTGTAATCTTTGGAGCCCTATCGAGTATTCTAGTTAAATTGCACCAAGTGATTAATGAACGAGGTTGGGAATTATCCTGACCTCGTTTTGTTTTTATTTCGGCAGAATTTTGTCCCAAAAGCAAAAAAAAAGGCGAGACCGGCACCTCTTCGGTGTTAGCCTCGTTGACTTCTTTTCCAGACTCGCTGTCGGTTTGATTATGCCGTCTTGAGGGCACGGTCTCCCCGACAGGTGATAACGCCTGGATGATGGCGGTGCTGGTAGCTCTTCGCCGCCCAGTCCATACCATCGGGTTATATATATTGTCTTTGCCCCTCGTGCCACCAGCGTGTTCATTGTTATACCGGCGGTCCTCTTGGGGGCATGTGTTTCTCTTACATATAAGGGTTCTTCAGGCCCAAAATTACCAGGTATTCGCGCGCGATGATGGCATGCTCATGGGTAGGGTGGGGCGTGTTCATCTTGTTCAAATGTTCAAGTTGTTCACGTGCGGAATGACTGAACGCTAATTAATCAGGTCAACCGCCTTCTTCTTAGCCTCACGTTCAATTTTGCGGTATCTGGCGAACTCCCTGCTACCTTCGACATGGCCTGACATCGAGCTGATCAGGTTGGGGTCCTGAATCTGATTGTATAACAGACCCACGAATGTACGGCGCGCAAGGTGGCTGCTGGCAATCTCGTAGAAGGGCTTTTGGGTTTGCTCACCTGATACGGGGTCAAGAACTGTGACCATACGATCTATACCACATAACTTGAACACCTCCTTGATGGCTTCATTGTATTTCTGCGAGCTGATGAACGGCAGTAAAGGGTTGCTGTTGACTTTACTCTTGTAAGGCGATAAGTCAACGTTACGGTACTTCTCGAGGATAGCGGTGGCTCGGTCATTCAAGGGAACCTCTGCCGTTACCGGCTTGTTATCTTTGGTCTTTCTTGGGATATACTCGATCTGACCGTTCACAACATTGTCGGGTGTCATCTTCAGCAGGTCTCCTACACGGCAACCTATTAAGCATTGGAATATGAATACGTCTCGCTGGCGCTCCAGGTGCGGCTTGCTCGATAAGTCAAAGTCGGCAATCTTGTTGCGTTCCTCTAGAGTGAGGATGATGGGAGTGCCGTATTTCTCTGCCTTAATCTCAACGCCGTCGAATGGGCGGTTGGTGCTGTACCCCTCCTTGTTGAGCCACAGGAAAAAGCGCTTCAGCTTCTTCTGCAAGTTTACAATATGGTTGTCGCCGCGCTCCGTGATCTTAGGCGACTTGTGTTTTTGTGTGATCTCGGCTGGATAATCCCGCAGCAGCTTCTCAAATAACTTTGGATTCTTCTGAGCAAGCTCGTGCTCCCGTCTGAAGTAATCGAAGAAGTCAATGATAATCTCCTTGGATATGGTGTCGATATCGAGTGTGAAGTCTTTGTTGCGTTTGCGCTTGTAGCCCTGGTAGCGTCCCAATGCCCGTTCCACCACCCTGAATGACTTGGTGCTGCCGTGCGGATAGTTCTTGGTCTTGAGGAACAGCTCAAACCAGTCGAAAAACGATTTCTTCTGCTTGGGCTTTGGCTTGCCGGTAGAGGTGACGGCAGGAAAGTTGAAATCATGGATCAGTTTCTTCAACCAATCGTTAGGCACGTTGCCCTTGTCTAAGGTCTGAAAAGATGCGTGCACTAAGGCGGTGAGCGCAGCGAGGCTCTCTTTCTTGGCCTGTAATTCGTTCGTGAGCTGCTCGCGCGTTTTGGACATCACGCGCCAGTTGGGAATAACAATGTTCTGTGTCTTTTCGTCCCAGTGTTCGGGAAGTATGAATATGTTGGTCTTCGCCCTCTGATGTATCTTCTGACCGTGCCAGAACTCCATCATAATCTCGTGTCGGTGATTGACCTTGTCGGATTTCTTTGATAATGTTAGTGTTATCGTCGCCATTACTAATTCCTTTTTTGTGATATATTTGATATTGCAAAGATAGTCGATTTTTAGTAAAATAACAAAATTTTTGGTGAGTTTTTGGTGAGTTATTCTGAAATAATGAGAAATAGACGGGTTCACTAAGAAATGTTTCTGTCTTCGTAAGTGTTTTATAATCAATCTATTTTGTGTAAAATATCAATATAACGAGGAACTTATGAAAATGGTCTGTTTCCGCTGAAAGTGCTCCCCACGGGTTCACGATATTTTTTTGATTTTTGAGTTAAGGTGCTGGGAATCAATGGTGTGTAAAAGTGCTGGGGAATTGGATTTTTTAGTTCTGGTGAGTTTTTAGTGAGGTGTTTACTTCGAAGTGTTTTATCGAATGTGGGTAATGTCGGGTAGAGGTACCCGATAAGAATGTGATGTTGTTATTCTTGACACACTCGTCTCGCCTCTGGGTATAGGGTGCGCGATTAAAAGGTGATGCTTATTTGTGGTTTGGTGGCGAGTGTTGTTGATGACAATGATACAGGGAAATGAGTATTTTTATTTGACAGAAATGAGGTGGGCCGGGATGACTGCCGAAAATGGTGGTTTTTTTTAATTGTTTGCCAACTTTTATTATATATTGTTGTTTTATCGAAAAACTATCAATATATTTGCAAACAGATGCAAATACTTTCAAATTATTACCAATTAAACCCAATTTTTTTATGAGACGATTGTTATTACTACTATTGATGCTGGCAGCCATCCCTATAGGGCTTTCGGCACAAGGAACGTCGTGGCAAACCGCGACACTGATCAACAATGGAGCGACTGTCAGCGGCGAGTTCGACAACACCCATACCGAGGCCTGGTATAAGATCGAAGTGACCCAGGAAGGCCATATCGATTTGATTGCCACCGCTACAGGGACTTTGACTTTAAACTATTCTAATTCCTACGTCTATGGATATTGGGACGACGATATCCACAGCTTGGGATACTTTGGCGGAGGTTTCAGCTCCACCATCACCTATCAATCCACCAATGCGGGCATTGGAACTTATTACATTAAAATTAATCGCTACAATGGCAGCGGCGGTTACAGTCTGAAATACACCTTTACCCCTTGCTCGCTGGCCAATGACCCCGAGCCCAACAATGACTATGAGCACGCGAGCCTGCTTCAGAGTGGCCAGACTGCGCAAGGCCGATTGGGTTACCGCAACTCGCAAAACGTCACTGACAATGAGGACTGGTACAAGATTGAAGTACCACAGGAGGGCCACATCGAATTGATTGTCACCGGCACCGAGGACCTGAGATTTAACTATTCTAATTCCTACGTCTATGGATTCTGGGACGGCGACATCCACAGCTTGGGATACTTTGGCGGAGGTTTCAGCGACACCATCACTTATAAAGCCACCAATGTAGGCATTGGAACTTATTACATTAAGATCCTACGCTACTCGGGCAGCGGCGGTTACCGCCTGAAATACACCTTCACCCCCTGCCCGCTGGCCAATGACCCTGAGCCCAACAATGACTATGAGCACGCGAGCCTGCTTCAGAGTGGCCAGACTGCGCAAGGTCGTTTGGGTTATCGCACCTCAGCAAATGTGACTGACAATGAGGACTGGTACAAGATTGAGGTGCCACAGGAGGGCCACATCGAATTGATTGTCACCGGCACCGAGGACCTGAGATTTAACTATTCTAATTCCTACGTCTTTGGATTCTGGGACGGCGACATCCGCAGCGTGGGATACTTTGGCGGAGGTTTCAGAGACACCATCACTTATAAAGCCACCAATGTAGGCATTGGAACTTATTACATTAAGATCCTACGCTACTCGGGCAGTGGCGGTTACCGCTTGAAATACACCTTCACCCCCTGCCAACTTGCCAACGATGATGAATCCGAGGGCTATGCAGATGCCCAAGCAATCCTTAACGGCCAAACCGTGACCGGCCGTCTGGGCTACCGCAACTCCCAAAACGTCACTGACTATGAGGACTGGTTCAAGATTGATGTGCCCGGCGATGGCATCGTACGTCTTATCGCCACCGGTACCGAGGACCTGAGATTTAACTATTCTAATTCCTACGTCTTTGGATTCTGGGACGGCGACATCCACAGCGTGGGATACTTTGGCGGAGGATTCAGCGACACTATCACTTTTGAACGCAAAGACAGGGGGGCGGGGACCTATTACATTAAGATCTTACGCTACTCGGGTAGCGGCGGCTACAAGCTGCACTACGACTTCATAGCCAACAATTATACTAATGATCCCGAGCCCAATGAAGACGATGAACATGCCGTTGAACTCACCTACGGCACGACGGTCAGAGGTCACTTGGGCTATACTACCTCGGCAAACGTTCTCGATAACAAAGACATTTATGCAGTCGAGTTAGGTGAATTCGCAGTGTTCCGCTTCAGCACCGATACTGCTTCAACTTTATCGGTGCATCATGTCACCCTGCGCAACAACTCCGGGAAATCCTACTCGATTTATCCTTGGAAGAACGGAGGAACGATAATGCAAGACAACTTGGAGCCCGGCACCTATTATCTGGAAGTAGTGCGTTACGGCGGCTGCGGTGGTTATACAATCAACTGTGGTTCTAGTGAGCCTGTAGGCGGCACTGACATCAAGGTGTCGTGGATTGGCCGTAACACGGTGCGCATTGGCATTCCCTGTGAGTACACCATCAAGATAGAGAACGCTAGCGACAACACCTCGAATTTCTTCTTCCTGCCCATCTACTGCACTCCTGACATAGAATTCCTAGGCGCCAAACTGCCTGGCAAGGACGGCTATGTAGAGGAACTGCCGATGGACTCTATCGGCATCGTGGGCGACAGCATCATGTGGTTTATCGTTCCCCCGATGGCACCTCACGAGACGTATTCCTTCAATATCATTGCCCAAGGCGTTGTCGACCCGAGCAACATGAAAAAAGCGCCCGAAAGAATCGTCTTCACCTCGACTTCGGCAATTGTCATCGCTGGTCTTATAGTCTATAATGTGGCAGTAGATTATGCTGGTGACGAAGTAATCAGTTTCTGCACCGAGGTCATCAATGAGCAAATCGACCTGACCGAAGAAGAGCTAGACCTCTATAGGCACAAGAACCCAGAGGTTTATAGGCAAATGGTTGAAGAGAAAGAGCGGACCGGTGTTGGCGTCAAAGTAGGCAAGCGTGTAACAAAGACACTTGTCACCAATGCCTTGAGCGTAATACCCGGAGGACAGGGCATCAACTTTGCTGGCGAATTGATTGAAACCTGTGCCGCATTTGGCAAGGCACTGTGGCGCCGCCTGGATTACTTGATTCAGAAAGACTTGGGCTATTTCTCGCCATGGGAGAAGGACTGGAAGGCCAAGTGGCATGGTGTAAAACAAGGAGTGAATGGCCGCGTTCGCTCTTGGGATCCTAACGAGATGGTTGGCCCGGTGGGCTATGGTGATGAGAACTATGTGCCGCAGACGACATCGGTGACCTATCGTATCCTGTTCGAGAACAAGAAAGAGGCTACCGCCCCGGCCTACCGCATCCGCATCAGCGACGTGCTTGACGAGGATGTGTTTGACGTGTCGAGCGTCCGCTTTGAGGGCACGAGTCACGATGCTGACGGCTACAACTGGATCATGAGGCAGGATGGCAACACCTTGTCATGGGACATTGAGGGCATCGAGCTGCCGCCCAACGTGAATGCACCCGAGGGCGAAGGCTATGTAGCCTTCTCGGTTAACCTGCTTCCCGGCCTGGACCACCTGACAGAGTTCAAGAACAAGGCCACCATCATCTTTGACTACAACGCACCCATCGAGACCAACGAGTATGTCAACACGCTCGACCTGGAGCGTCCTGTTGCGACAATGGTATCGGCAAGGCTCAACGGCGATGCCATCACGATCAGTTGCCGTGGCCGAGACGATGGTTCTGGTGTGTCCAGCTACCGTTACTATGCTGCCATCGGCGACGGTGAATTTAGATTCATCGATGAAGTCGCCAGCAACGAGACGACCTTCACGGTTCCTGAGGATGTCAATCCCATGGACTGTAAGTTCTATGCGTTGGCCGTTGACAACGTGGGCAACGTCCAGGAGTTTGCTCCTGATGCCATCGGCGTGTCCTTCGCCATCAAGGGCGACGTGAACAGTGACGGCGAGGTCACTGTGGCTGATATCAATGCTGTCCTCGACATGATTCTCAAGGGAACAGGTACCCCCTTGGGTGACGTGAACGAAGACGGCGAGATCACCGTGGCCGACATCAATGCGGTCATCAACATCATTCTGAGCAACTAATCGCAGAACAAGGAAAGTTTTCCTGATAGCGATATAGACAAGAGAGGGGATGCACCATCAAGCCGGTGCACCCCCTCTCTCTTTAGCTGGAGGGTATTGCATCGGCTGCCTTTGTTTCCTCATCTGTCTGGATATACGGGTGTGGTTCGTTTTCTGGGCAAAAGCAACTGATTTCACACGAGACAGGTTATTTGATTTGGGATAAAAAATGTTTGATTTTGCTACTAAACTGTAATAAACAATATGTAATACTTTGTTATATGCCTGTTTTTTTAGAAGAAATACTTAATTTTGCAAAAGAAAATTGAACAATGCTTATGAAAAAATATCTAATTCTGCTGTTAGGCGTGTTAGCTGTGATCAGTTGCAGCGAGAACAAAAAGGTGGAACAGAAGGCTCCTATAAGGGTGGAAACGCTGGTGGTGTCGCAAGGATCGATAGACAATACGCAAACTTATGTGGGCGTTGTTGAGGAGCGTGAGGCTACTGCGGTGAGTTTCACCAGCATGGGCGTGGTGAAGCGGATTCTGGTCAAGGAGGGCCAGATGGTGCGTCGTGGTCAGTTGTTGGCTGAAATCGATCCGTCTACATCGAGCAACACCGTGGAGGTGGCGCATGCGTCCCTCAACCAGGCCCAAGACATGGTAAAGCAAGCCGAAGCCACTTACAACCAAGCCAAGGACGCCTATGACCGCATGAAACTCCTGCATGACAACGGCTCGTTGCCTGAGGTAAAATGGATAGAGGCCGAGACCCGTCTTGCTCAGGCCACATCGGCCCTCAATACAGCACGCTCGGGTGTGGCCTCGGCCACCGCTACTGAGAAGATAGCCCGAAAGGGCCTTGCCGACACTCGTCTATATGCCCCTGTCAGTGGCGTAATCGGCAAGAAACAGTTGATGGCAGGAGAGACAGCATTGCCTTCACAGGCTGTGGTGAACATTCTCGACATTTCAACCGTGAAGGTGAAGGTGGCTGTGCCTGAATCTGAGATTGGCAGCATCGGTGCTAACACCTCAACCAGCATCAAGGTGGATGCCATCGGGCGCAGCTATCGAGGAGGCAGGATCGAGAAAGGTGTGCAGGCCGATGCGCTCACCCATACCTACGATGTCAGGATCAATGTCGCGAATGGCGACTTTAAACTTTTGCCGGGCATGGTGGCAAACGTCTGTTTCAATCCAATGGGTGCTCAAGGTATAGGGCGCCAGTCGATTCCCGTGACATCAGTGCAAAAGAAATCTGACGGCACGCTGTTCGTCTGGACAGTGGACAAGAACAATGCCGCCCACCGCACCAGGGTGAAGATAGGCGAGACACATGGCAACTATGTGACGGTTGTTGATGGGCTGGGCGAAGGCCAACTCATCGTTACCGAGGGATACCAGAAACTGAGTGAAGGAACTAAAGTAGTGTACTAGAGTATGGGACGCAAGATGAAATGGCTCCAGTGGCCATTGGAACATTACCCGATATCGCTGCTCATCATCGGCATTTTCTTTGTGCTGGGCATTTTTGGCATGTATGACATGCCCAAGGATGAGTTCCCCCATGCTGTTATACGTCAGGGAGTTGTGGTGGCAGTCTATCCGGGTGCGACGACCGAGGAGGTGGAACAGCAGGTGGCACGCCCGCTGGAGCGGTATCTCTTTACCTATGGAGAGGTCAACCGTGTGAAGACCACCACGACTTCACAGAATGGCATGTGCATCGTGATGGTGAGACTCAACGATGACGTGAACAACAAGGATGAGGTGTGGAGCAAAATCAAGCACGGTCTGAATGGCTTCAAGTCCCAGTTGCCCTCTGGCGTATTGGCCGTTGCGGTGAACGATGACTTCGGCAACACGTCGGCACTGCTCATCGCCATCGAGAGCGACCAGCGCAGTTATCGTGAATTGAGGGGATACAGCGACGAGCTGAGCGACCGCCTGCGCAGGATACCTTCGGTGGCCAACGTGAAGTTGTTTGGCGAGCAAAAGGAACAGATCTCACTCTATGTCGACCGCCAGCGGCTGCAGGCTTATGGCGTGGGGCAGCAAATGCTCTTCTCGAGTCTGCAAGCCCAGGGCATCACCACGATGAGCGGCGGCATCGATGACGACGATCAACAGATACCTATCCACGTTGAGAATCAAGAAAATAGCGAGGAAGAAATCGCCAATCAGATTATCATCTCGGACCCCGTCACGGGCAAGGTCGCCCGTGTGAGGGACGTGGCCCGTGTGGTTAGGGAATACGAACCGATGTCGAGTCACATCGAGCAGGACGGTCACCCCTGCGTGCTGTTGTCGATGGAGATGAATCCCGGCAACAATGTGGTACAATATGGCCGTGAGGTGGACAAGGTGCTGGACGAATTCCGCACAAACGAACTGCCCGATGACGTCAAGGTCACTCGCATTGCCGACAAGCCCAAGGTGGTGAATAAAAGTGTCACCGACTTCCTGCGCGACCTGCTGATAGCGATGCTGGTCATCATCCTGGTGATGATGGTGCTCTTCCCGCTGCGCTCGGCCATCGTGGCATCCATCACGATTCCGCTGAGCACCTTCGTCTCGGTGGCTTTCATGTATATGTTGGGCATCGAACTGAACATCGTTACGCTGGCTGCGTTGATTGTGGTGCTGGGAATGGTGGTTGATAACTCCATTGTGGTGATCGACGGCTATCTGGAATACCTCGGGAAGGGGTACGAACCCAAGCGTGCCGCGATAGAATCCGCTAGGCAGTATTTCATGCCCATGATGTTGGCCACCATTTGCATCTGTGCCATCTTCTATCCTTTCTTGATTACCATGAAGGGCATCTTCCACGATTGTCTGAAGGATTTCCCCATCACTGTCACCATCAACCTGATGATATCGCTTTTGCTGGCTGTGACGTTGATACCTTTCTTGGAGGTCAGGCTCATCAAACCCGAAAACGTGAAAACCGATGGCAATGCCATCACCAAATGGGTGCAGAAGACCTATGATCGTGTGCTCGACTTTACTTTCCGCAGGCCGTGGGTGACCATCTGTGCCGGCATCGCTGTCATCTTGCTGTCTACGATTATCATCCCGACGCTGAAGATACGACTTTTCCCCTATGCCGACCGTGACCAGTTCGCTGTGGAGATTTTCCTGCCCGATGGCAAGGGACTGGCACAGACCACCGTATTGGCCGACTCAGTCCGTCATGTGCTGGCAAGGGACGAGCGCGTCACGAGCATCACCAGTTTCATCGGCTGCTCCTCGCCGCGTTTCATGGACGCTTATGCGCCGCAGATGGCAGGGAAAAACTACGCTCAATTGATTGTGAATACACAGTCGGACAAGGCTACTCTAGATCTGTTGGCAAAATATCAGCCGCAGTTGGGAGAAGCCTTCCCCAATGCCTACGTGAAGTTCAAGCGACTCGACTACCTGGAAGTCACTGAACTGGAATATCGTTTCTATGGCGACAACCTTGATTCCCTGCATGTGGTGGCCGAGCGGCTGATGGAGCGCATGCGACAGATGCCCGAGGTGGAGTGGGTGCATACCGATCATTTTCAGCCCCAACCCATCATCAACGTCGAACTTGATCCTGTCGCTTCGGCCCAGTTGGGCGTGACACGCTCCACGGCCCAGCTGGCATTGAGTGCTAACTCGAGCGACCTGCGCGTGGGACAGGTGTGGGAAGGCAGTTATGAGTTACCCGTTGTCGTGAAAGATGATGCCGACATGACGTTCTCGGATGTCGCTAACCTGGGTATCGCTTCCCCCATGTCCATACTGTCGGCGGGACTCAACCAGAGCAACAGCACCGTTCCACTTCGCCAGATAGCCAAGGTGTCGCCCCAGTGGAGCGAGAGCCGGATTATTCACCGTGGCGGCGAGCGTTGCATCACGGTGACTGGACACTTTGTGCAGGGCGCTTATACGGCTCCCGTCGAGAAGGAGATAGCCCGCATCATGCAGGAGGAGATCGTGATGCCTCAGGGCGTACGCTCTGAGGTAGGCGGCGAGATAGAGTATGGCAATGAAGCCTTGCCGCAGATCTTCGGCGGAATCGTCATCGCCTTGATCATCGTGTTCTTCTTCCTGCTGTTCAACTTCAAGAAGTTTGGCATCACGACAGTTTGTATGGTCGCCCTGGCGCTGATGATTCCTGGCGCGCTGATCGGGTTGGGGCTGATGAACCGTTCCCTGGGACTCACCTCCATCTTCGGCCTAATCACCTTGATGGGAATGATTATGCGCAACGAGATTTTGATATTTGAGCATGCGATCGACCTGATCAAGAAATATGTGGCCGAACATGGGGATTGGACCGTCGACCGCGAGGGTTATAACAACGCCGTGAAGCAGGCCGCCTATGAGGCCGGCAAGCGGCGCATGGTGCCCATCTTCCTCACGACAGCCACTACCGCCGTCGGTGTGGTGCCGATGATCATCGCGCAGAGTTCCTTCTGGATGCCTGTGGGTGTCACTATTTTTGCCGGTGGCATCGGTTCGCTCATCTTGGTGGTGACCATGCTCCCCGTTATTTATTGGAAAGTTAGTCTCAAGTGATACAATTTGCTGTTACATACCAGACTATGATGATGAAAAAGATATTAGCTCTTGTGATTTGTTCCCTGTGTTGTGGCTTTGTGTCAGCCCAAACCTACACCTTGGAACAACTCAAGGATTCGGCCCTGCACAACAATTTCGCTATCCGTTCTGCACGATATGACATCGAGGCCGCCGGTCAGCAGCGCAAGGAGGCGTTCACCAAGTTTTTCCCCAACGTCAGCGGCACGGGACTGTGGTTCAATGCCAATAAAGCCATGGCGCAGACCTCCTTCACCCTCTCGGAGGTGATGTCCCCCGAGTTAGGCACCTCCCTGGCTCCTATGGCTCAGTTATTACCACCCGATGCCCTTGCCGCCCTCGCTGAACCCGTCAACATCTCGATGATGAAAAATGGTGTCATCGCTGGCGTACAGGCCGTGCAACCTGTTTTTGCCGGCGGACAGATCGTCAACGGCAACAAGTTGGCAAGGGTAGGCGAGGAGGTGACTCGGCTGCAGATGCAGCTCTCGGAAAACGAGGTGGAAAAAACGGCCGAGCAGTATTTCTGGCAACTGGCCTCCATGCAGGAGAAGATGAAAACCGTCGAGGCGGCCGAGGCGTTGCTCAACGACATTTATAAAGATGTGGATATCGCCGTTCGCGCGGGAGTCGCCATGCGCAACGACCTGCTGCAAGTGCAGTTGCGCCAGAACGACATCGCCAGCCAGAAGCTCAAGTTGCACAACGGCCTGTCCTTGATGCGCATGCTGCTCTCACAGTACTGCGGCCTTCGCGACACGTCGTTTGTCATCTCCTATCAGACCGATGCCGTCTCGCCATTAGCATCAAGGCAAGACCACCAACAGGCTTTGTTGGGAACAGCCGAATACCAGTTGTTGGGAAAACAGGTTGAGGCAGCCAACCTTCAGCGCAAAATCGCTATCGGCCAGAATCTCCCGTCGGTAGCCGTGGGTGCCGGTTTAAATTATCATAACCTGTTGGAAAAGAAGCACTCCTTCGGGATGGTGTTCGCTACCGTCAGCGTGCCCATCTCCGACTGGTGGGGAGGCTCTCACGCCATCAAGCGCAAGCAACTTGAGCAGCAACAGGCACGGGAGCAACTCGCCGACAATGCCGAACTGCTGAAGATCAAGATGCAGAGCGCATGGAACAGCGTCGAGGAGTCCTATCAACAACTGCTGCTTGCCCAGCGAAGCATCGAACAGGCCGAGGAGAACCTGCGCCTGAACCGTGACTACTACAACGCCGGCATGTCTAAGATGAGCGACCTGCTTGAAGCGCAGATGCTCTATCAGCAATCCTGCGACAAACGAACCGACGCCTTCGCCGACTACCAAAACAAACTGCTTGAATACCGCCAAGCCACCGGCCAATAAAAAAGAAGACATCGGTGAATTCCAATCCTTAACAATCAAGCAAAAACAAGATATAGAGGCTGCCTGATGTAGGGCCTCGCCTTGGCGTGGCCGTAACCTAACGAGAGTTCAACAAAAGAGTAATATACTGTAGAGACGCAAAATTTTGCGTCTCAAGGGTAGCAAATGGTAATTACAACAGATTAAAAACCTTGAACGTCATTTATAATAGCTCTCGGGCGATCCAGGCGCAGGCTTCGGCATCGGCGAGGGCGTGGTGGTGATGATCCAACTGGTAGCCGACGGCAGCTGCGACCGTATGAAGCTGGTGGTTGTCCAATTCGGGCAACTTATTGCGGGCGGCTCGCAGGGTGTCAAAGAATTCATAGTCGGGGTAGTCCATTTGGTAGACGCGAAAGACCGCCTTGAGGCATCCCTCGTCAAAAGACTTGTTGTGGGCAACCAACGGCAATCCGGCAATCATGGGCTCAATCTGTGCCCAAACAAAGGGGAAGACGGGAGCCTCATCGGTATCCGCACAGCACAGTCCATGCACCTGGCTGCACCTGTAGTTGTAATAGTTGGGCTCAGGCTGGATGAGTGAGTAGAACTTATCCACAATTATCCCGTCTCGCACGATCACCACGCCGACCGAGCACACTGAACTGCGCTCGTAGTTGGCCGTCTCGAAATCTATTGCCGCAAAATCCCTCATCTCATAAATAATAATTGGGCTATTTATTGATGCCTCTTAAGTTTTTCGACAAAGTTACACTTTTTTCATCATGCGGCCAACAATCGGAACTCTATTCAGCCGTTTGACCCCACGCTAAGGCGCAAAGTCGCTAAGATATTGAAGTGATTAGGATTGCTCGCAAGTGCTCGCAAGAAATCAAAATAAATTATATTTATCAATAATTCTTCGCGGCTTTCTATATTACACGATCCACCAGTGAGAGCACGGGTGCCATCAGCTGGGACGGTTCTAATGATGCGGTAAGCGAAGCGGCGCTATCAGTTAGAACCGTCCCAATGATGCACCGCCGCCTTTGCGGCTTAGCGTGAGGCGTTACAGATGGTTTTTCGCTGAACTGCGGCCAACAACCTTCCTCACTCTTTGCTATTGTGATCATACGAACAACTGGAAAAGCAAGTGCCTTCAAAGCCTTCCATGGCATTATTATAAAATGATTATCAAAAAATGATAATCACTTTTTGATAATTCATGGGATTGTTGCTAATTTTGTGCAAAAATTAGACTACAATGGCTTTTGAACGCATGAATTGGGACCGATTGATTTCGGACAAACGCCTGGGACTGGAACATTACCACGACGCTAAGGGTGGGGGAGTGAGGAGCGACTTCGAGCGCGACTACGACCGCCTGGTGTTTTCGTCGCCCTTCCGCCGCTTGCAAAACAAGACGCAGGTCTTCCCGTTGCCCGACAGTATCTTTGTACACAACCGCTTGACCCACAGCCTGGAGGTGTCCAGCGTAGGCAAGTCGATGGCGCGTGAAATCGCCATCCGCCTCAGGCCGCGCTATGCTGCAGAGCCCTGGGTCGAGAAACTGCGCGACATCGGCGAAATTGTCGCTGCCGCCTGTCTGGCTCATGACCTGGGCAACCCGCCGTTCGGCCACTCGGGCGAAAAGACCATAGGGGCCTACTTCAGCGAGGGTCGCGGCCTGGAATTCAAGGACAAGTTCACCGTCGAGCAGTGGAACGACCTCATCCACTTTGAGGGCAATGCCAACTCGTTGCGCACGCTCGTCCACCAGTTCAACGGACGTCGTCCCGGCGGCTTTGCCATGACCTACAGCACGCTAGCAGCCATCGTCAAGTACCCTTACTCGTCGATGCATGCCGGCGAGAAGGGCAAGTTCGGCTTCTTCACGACCGAGAAGGAGATTTTCAAGCGCATTGCCGACGAGTTGGGCCTCATACGTCTGGACGAGGACCGCTACTGCCGCCATCCGCTCGTCTATATCGTCGAGGCAGCCGACGACATCTGCTACCAGATCATGGATATCGAGGACGGCCACAAACTCAAAATCATCGGCACCGACGAGACCATCGACCTGCTGCTGGGCTTCTTTGACAAGGTCCGTCAAGACCACCTGCGCGAGCACATGACGCGCGTCGCCGACCCCAACGAGAAGATTGCCTACCTGCGTTCCTGCATCGTGGGCCTGCTGGTCGAGCAGTGCGCCGCCGCCTTTGCCGCCCATGAGGACGAAATCATGGAGGGCCGCTTCGAGAGCAGCCTCATCGACTGCATCGACCCGCTGCCGGCCGCCGCCTATCAGGCTTGTAGCGCGCTGGCACGGGCACGCCTGTATCGTGCCAGCTACGTCCTTGACGTGGACCTGGCTGGTAACCGCATCATCAATCTGTTGCTCGATAAACTTATCGAGGCGGTCATGCACCCCGAGCGCAACTACTCCCAGTTGCTGATGAACAAATTCCCGCAGCAGTATGACGTTTTCGCTCCCACGCTGTTCGAGCAGGTCCAGGCCGTGCTCGACCATATCAGCGCCATGACCGACGTGTATGCACTCAACCTCTACCGCCAGCTCAACGGCATCTCCCTGCCAACGGTATAATAAATAGGCAATGATATAGTTGTTGGCCCAAACCCTGCGGGGCTAATGCGAATTACACGAATCAGACCAATTAACGCGAATTTTTAATAAAAAACTTTCAGGGTCAACTCCTATATCGTTCCCAATAAATAAGGACTACGAAGGCCTAGGGGCGCTTCTCGCTCATGACAAATTCCAGCGTTCCACCCGCCATGATGTCTTGATGCTTGAGTTTGAAACCCTGTAGCCGCTTGCCGTTGAGGCGGATTTCCTTGACGTATATACCCTTGTCTTGAAGGGATAGAAGCCTAGTGCCGAGAAAATGTACCAGGCAGACATCTGTCCGCAGTCATCGTTGCCCGCATAGCCCGCGGGAGTGGCATTATAGAACTCGGTGCGCACTTGGTTGACCAGTTCTTGAGTGCGCCATGGGCGGTCGGCGAAGTTGTAGAAATAGACGGTATGGTGGCTTGGCTCGTTGCCGTGGGCATACTGGCCGATAAATGCCGAGGCATTGCCGTTAGTCTCACGGTTGACGGTAGTGAGGCTGAAATTCTCATCTAACTTTTTCAGGAATGCTTTCTTACCACCCATGAGCTCGATGAATTGCTCGGGTGCGTGAGGCACGAACCACAGGTATTGCCAGGCGTTCCCCTCAATGAAGCTGTTGTCCTCGTAGCTGAGCGGGTCAAATGGCTCTGCCCATTGCCCCTTGTCGTCACGTGCTCTGAAGAACCCCGTTTTTTCATCAAACAGGTTTTTATAGTAAGTCGCCCTCTGGGCAAAGTGTTGATAGTCGTCGGTGTACCCCAGACGTGCTGCAACGGCAGCGACGCACCAGTCGTCAAATGCCTGCTCCAGTGTGATGGAAACCGAAGATCCTTGCTTGTTGCAGGGCATGTAGCCCAGTTTTTCCCACAGGTCAAACGGCGAGTTGGTGTGCGGTCTTGTGCTACTCTCGACCATCGCCCGATAGGCCTTTTCAACATCGATACCGGGCAGGTCGGCGAGAATGGCGTCGGTGATGACAGGGATGGCATGGTTACCTATCATGCAGTAGTTTTCTTGTCCCCACAGGTCCCAGATGGGCAGGTAACCATAGGTCTCGTGATGGCGCACCATGTCGTTCACAAACTGTGCCGCCAGGTCGGGTTTGAGCAGGAGGTAAAGCGGATGGGCGGCGCGGAAGGTGTCCCACAGCGAGAATGTGGAGTGGTAACTCTGACCCTTGGGCATCTGGCGCACCTCGTAGTTGGTGTCCATGTATCGGCCATCGACATCGCTCATGGTGTTGGGCTGCAACAACACGTGGTAGAGTCCGGTG
>CACYSG010000044.1 GCA_902776955.1 uncultured Bacteroidales bacterium
ATTCGAACCCTCGCAAGCGGAACCAGAATCCGATGTGCTACCATTACACCACAGGACAATTCCTAATTGCGACTGCAAAGGTACTGCTTTTTTTGTTACTACCAAGAAAAAAATCAACTTTTTTTCAAAAATTTTTTCTGCCGGTTCTCGTGACACTTGCCCCACGCAAAGGCGCAAAGATGCTAAACGGTTGATTGTTAGCAATATATCACCCAAAACATCCCAAATGCATGCCATCAACTGTTTTTTGAGAGCACGGGTGCCATCAGATTTTCTCGGCGTCCCAGCTGATGGCACCCGTGGTCTCCAGGGGTTGATGGCACCTTAATTTGCCTTTTTCTCCTTATTCCTCTTTTTTCACCTTAATTTACTTTTTGCGTTTGGGGACGCGTTTGGAGACGCCGATGGCGGCGGTGGGGCAGACGAGGCGGCAGAGGTGGCAGCCGACGCACTTGGTGCCGACGAGGTGGGGCTTGCGGTCGTCGCCGAAGGTGATGGCCTGGTGGCCGCCGTCCATGCAGGATATGTAGCACCTGCCGCAGCCGATGCAATTGTCGCTGTTGAAGATGGGGAAGACAACGGTGTCGCGGTCCAGGTCGCTGGGCTTGACAAAGTTGGGCAACTGTTCACCCACGAGCGTTGACAGCTTGGTAATGCCGCGGCTGGCCATGTAATGCTGCAGACCCAAGGTGAGGTCGTCGATGATGCGGTAGCCATACTGCATGACTGCGGTGCACACCTGCACGTTGCTGCATCCCAGCTGGATGAACTGGAGGGCGTCTTCCCAGGTCTCGATGCCGCCGATGCCGCTCAGGCGCAGATTCTTCATCACGGGATTCTGTGCCATCTCAAGGATGAAGCGCAGGGCGATAGGTTTGACGGCGCGTCCCGACAGTCCCGACACGGTCCACTGGCCCGACACCTCGGCCCGCTCGTCCATGGTGACGCTCTTGATGGTGTTGATGGCACTGATGGCATCGGCACCGGCAAAGTAGGAGCCCATGGCGGGGTTGCTCATCATCGTGATGTTGGGGGTCATCTTGGGGATGACGGGAATGGAAACGGAGTGCTTGACATAGGCGGTGAAGAAGGTAACCAGCTCGGGGTCCTGGCCCACGTCGCTGCCCATGCCAGCCAGGCGCATCTGTGGACACGAGAAGTTCAACTCCACGGCATCGACACCGGCAGCCTCGGCCATCTTGGCCAATTCAATCCACTGCTCCTCGGTGGAGCCCATGATGGAGGCCACAACAATCTTGTTGGGGTAGTTCTTTTTGAGTCGGCTCAGGATGTCAAAATCGACCTCGGCAGGGTTCTCGCTCAGCTGCTCCATGTTGCGCAAGGCGGTGAAGTCACCCTTGTTGCCCTCACGGTGCAACACGTCGAAGCGCGGCGATACCTCGTTGATGTCATCCATGCAGATGGTCTTGTAGAAGACGCCTGCCCAGCCGGCATCAAAGGCGCGTGCCACCATTTCGTAATTGGTACAGATGGACGACGAGGCGAGGAAAAACGGGTTCTCGCAGTGCATCCCGCAGAAGTCGATAGCCAGGCTCGGGAGGTCGGCCTGTTTTGCCTCGGGCAGCTGGCCCGCGATCTCGCGGATGCGGATGGGACGGTCGTAGTGGATACAGGCCTGTTCGGCTTTCTCGAGGTCGCTGTCATCGCAGCCTGCGAGCCACTGGCGGGCGATGGCTTCGTTGCCGAACCGCACGGCGCGGATGGCCCTGGCTACATCGCCCTTGCCGCAAGCGCGGCTGCAAGGGGCGTTCTCGCACAGCAGGCAACGGGCTGCTTCCTCTTTCATGTTCATTTGGTGATTCTTCATATCGTTTATTATTTTGGGGGGCTGGAATTACTGGAATCACGGGAATCACGGGAATCACGGGAATCACGGGAATCACGGGAGGGACTGGAATCACGGGATTCACGGGATGGGTTACTCGAAGCGCATTGTTGAGGTGGGCTTGATGGTCGAGATGATGTGGCTGGCGCCGAGGAGCGTCAGGTAGGAGACGATGATGATACCCACGTTGAGCATCAACAGGGCTGGGATGCTCAGCGAGATGGGCACGTAGGGCATATAATAGGCCGAGGGATCAAGGCGCACGATATGGCAGTACTTTTGCAGCAGGGCGAGGCCGATGCCGATGACGTTGCCGATGATGAGCGCCTTGAGGATGAGTTTGCCTGTCAGATAGATGAAAATGCGGCGGATGGAGCCGTTGGTGGCTCCCAGGGCCTTGAAGTTGCCGATGACGCGGATTCGCTCCAGCACAATCATTAGCATGGCCGAGATGAGGGTGAAGGCGGCCACAATCATCATAAGCGTGAGGATGATGACCACGTTCATGTCGAGCATCTGCAGCCAGGCGAAGAAAGGCAGGTTGTTCTGCTCGGTTGTTGTGACAAAGAACAGGTTCTTGCTCTCGTGCTCGACGGTGTTCTCGGCTAGCAGGGAGTAGAGTTGGTAGCCCTGATAATCGAGGTCGCGGGTGTCGGTCAAGTTCACGGCAACCTGGGTGCCCGTGTCGCCATGCCAGCCGTTGACTCCCTGCACGATGCCGATGCCCCCGACGATATAGGCGTTGTCAAAGGCTTCCAGGTCGGTCTCGAACACGCCGCTCACCGTGAGGTTCCTCACTTTGATTTTGTCGTCGATGAAGTAGGTGAGCACCTTGTCGCCGCTGTGGAGGCGCAAGCGGTCGGCGACGGTCTTGGAAATGATGATTTCGTTGGCCGAGGCCGTGTCGCTCACGGCGGGAATAGCGCCGTCAATCATCTTGCTCTGGAGGTAACGGAAATCATAGCCACTGTCCACACCGCGCATGATGATACCCATAAAGTCGTCATCGGTCTTGAGGATGGCACTCTTGTCGGCAATGAGGCTCACGCTCTCGACCTGCGGGGCAAAGTCTTTGTCGGCCACAATCGCCTCTCGCACCTCGCGCCCGTTGACGGTAGCGTAATTGTTGTCAATGCCCAGGGCGGCGTTGGTCACCTTCAAGTGAGCGTCCAGGCGCATGATTTTCCCGGAGATCTCGCCCTTGAATCCCATGACGATGGCGATGGACAGAATCATGACGACCACAGCCAGCACGATGCCCACAAGGGCGACCGTCAGGCTCGGGGAGCCATTCTGCCGATCGTTGCCGGGTTTCATGCGTCGCGCTATGTAGAGCTCGTGGTTCATTTCAGGTGCAAAGGTAGTGCATTTTTCAATTATTTCTACTACTTTTGTTGTCACAAAATGAAATTCAAGTAACGACGACAATGAAAAGATTTATTTCCTTGCTATTCGCCGTGTTGGCGATAGCGCTGGCGATGCAGGGCGGGGTGGTGCGCCTCGCCATATTGAGTGATGTGCATGTGACTCCCGGCAATGCCAACGAGGGCAAACTGCGTGAGGCCGTGGCCGAGATTAACGCGACCGACGTCGATGCCGTGATGCTCACGGGCGACCTCTCCAACGAGGGCAGCGATGAGCAGCTGAGAAACGTCAAGGGCGTCCTTGACGGCATTACCCACCCGTTCTACATCATTCCCGGCAACCACGAGAACAACTGGAGCCAGAGCGCCTGCAAGACCTTCAACGACCTGTGGGGCAGCGACCGCTTTGTTTTCACCGTCGACAACCTGGTGGTCGTGGGCATGAACTGCGGCCCGTTCATGAAGATGGGCGACGGTCACATCAAGCAGGAGGACCTGTTGTGGCTCGACAGCACCCTGAACGTGATGGTCAAGCCCGGGATGCAGGTGCTGAGCGTGAACCACTATCCCATCCTCGACGACCTGGACAACTACCGGGCCTATGTCGATATCCTCAAGAAATATCCCGTCATCACCCACCAGTGCGGCCATTACCACAGTTGGCGCCTGTATGAGACCGACGGCATCAACGGCGTGTCTGGACCGCCAGTGGATATATGTATATAATAAGGTGTTAGGTAAGGACCCCGAACAGATGTATGCCTACCGCATCAATACCGAATATTATACACCCCAACTTGACGAGGAACAATTCACGGTGCCCGAAGGTTTTGTCATCGAGCGCGTGGTAGCCGATAATGCCTCCATTTTTACCCGTGTGGGCGTTGACAAGAAAAACCTGTACTTCGGCAACTCGCTGGGTTACTGCAAGGCCGTGGACAAGCGGACGGGCCAATTGCGCTGGCAGTACAAGACCGACGCCATGCTCTTCTCGCGCCCTGCCGTGAGTGACAAGTATGTGATTCTGCCCACCAGCGACAAGCGCCTTGTATGGATAGACAAACAGACGGGAAAAGCCCAGTGGCAATATAATGCCGATGGCCCCTACGTGGCCGACGGCGTTGTCAAGGACGGCATCCTGTATCAGGGTGGTTTCAAGACCTTCCAGGCCTGGGACGTGAAACGGCACAAATTGTTGTGGCAGTACAATGACATCAACAACTACTGTCAGGCCGCTCCCGTCGTGGATGGCAATGACGTGATCTTCGGCGCCTGGGACACCTACCTGCGCTCGCTGAACCGCCGCACGGGAGCCTTGCAGTGGCAGTGGAACAACGGCAGGAGCGTCAACCTGTACAGTCCCGGCAATGTGGTTCCCGTCGTCACCCCCGAGCGCGTCGTCATCGTGGCTCCCGACCGATTCAGCACGGCCATCGACCGCAAGAGCGGCAAGGAACTGTGGCGTGAGAAGAACGACAACAAGGTGCGCGAGAGTCTGGGCCGCAGTGCCGACGGCAAGGTGGCCTATGCCAAGACGATGGACGGCACCCTCGTGGCCATGAGCACCGGTGACAAATATGAATTCCTTGGAGCGGTCGATTTGGGCTTCGGCTACGAGCACGCGCCTTGCATCGTCCTCGAGCATAAGGGCCATATCTATTGCGGCTCCCGTCGCGGCATGCTGGCCGTCGTCAATGCCGGCACCCGTCAATTGGAATTCACCTACCGCCTCGGTTCCAGCGAGGTCAACGGCTTTGAGGTCGATCCCGCGACCGGCGACATCTACTGCTCGCTTATCGAGGGCACCATCTGGCGCATTACCAGCCGCTGAAAACATTGTTTTGTGACGCCCAACGATTGGAGGTGGTGTTGCAAAACTCATGTCTCTTATTGGTGATCGCGCTGCGCGCGAGAAATCAAAAAAAATTATTGTTGAAATTATAATAAAAATTTCGTATTTTTGATTTTATACGTTTTTTTGATTTCTCGGCCGTTAGGCCGATTTAAACTGCGTCAAGTGGAGTTTTGCAACAGCCCCTCATATTGCCGAGTCGCAATTATGATACACGGTCTAAGGCTGAATAATTACAAACTCGCGCCATAACTCGACTTTTTTATGAGTTATGGCGCGAGAAGTCTATCTTTACCAGGGGATGGTGAGAGGGCTTACTGCTTCACTGTCGATTGCAGCCAGGAGACGATGTCGTTGAGAACCTGGGGATTCATCGTCTCGTGGAAAAGATCATATCTGGTGCTGCCCAACCAGTCGTCGCAGGTCTGGAAGAAATGGTTCAACCCCTCATAGGCTTTGACTGTGGCATGAGGCACCAGACGGGCGATGGCCTCCAGGTTTTCTTTGCATGACACTTGGCTGTCAAGCGTGCCGTTGATGGCGAGCATCGGGCACTTGACGAGCTTGAGGTTGTCGGTAGGATCGTATTGGATGACGCAACGGGTGATGAAAATTCCATCAATGATATCATCGATAGACTGCCCATTGAACGATGATTCTGCTTCGGGATGGCTCCCATAGAACTCGATCAGTTTGTTGCGCAACGTGACAGAGTCTTTCTCGGCAGCGATGATACTTAACGCTTGGTCGTTTATCGCCAGGTCCTCGTCGGTGACCTCTATTCCCATAGATTTTGAAAGGAGACGAGTTTGTTGCTTACCGAGTTCAACGCCGTTAACGCCTGTTCCTGCCAGCGAGACGATGTAAGCGACTTCGTCGGGATGCTTGGCGGCATTCATGATAGCGATCATGCCACCCTCGCTGTGGCCCATGATACCCACTTGGGCGGCGTTTACCTCGGGACGGGTCTTGAGGTAGCGCAAGGCTGCCATGGCGTCGGTAGCAAGTGGCTCGGTAGGTGCAAAGGGGTTGCCTCCTTTGGTTGCGCCCACACCGCGCTCATCATAGCGCAGGACAATAAATCCATTACGGCTCAGCGCGTCGGCCAAGAGCAGGAATGGCTTGTGCCTAAAGACATTCTCGTCGCGGTCGTGAGGACCCGAGCCGGCGACAAGCACGACAGCAGGGAAGTTCGTGCCAACGTTTGGAATGGTCATTGTTCCCGAGAAGATGATACCGTCGTTGGTGAAAGTGACTTCCTCGCAGCGATAGGGCTTGTTTTGGTCGGCCTCGATAGCGGCTTCCTGGGGGCGGGAGTTCTGTTCGTCGTCATTGGCATCTTTACGCGTCATGCGCAATGGCGTGTCTCCCCCTTGTGTGAAGGTGCCGTCGAGCGTGTCACCCTTGAGAGTGCCATGATAGGAGGCCATGTAATTAGGCATGTCAACGACCAGTTCGTTACCGTTGATGGTGGCGGTGCCTGGTAAACCAAAGCCACCCTGGTCTGGTGAGTCCCAAGAGAAAGACACTTTGTCGCCGTTCTGCTCAATATGGAACACGATGGTAAGCGAGTAGGGGCCGGCTTCAAGCGCGCCTTTCCATGAGCCGTTAAGGTCGGGGTTTTGTGCCATGGCACTAGACAGCATGGCGATACTCAGTAGCAAGGTGATGGAAAAATGTTTCATAATATGTGAATAATTAACGTGAATTTAATAAAATCTAATCAATTGGAGATTAGGAATATAGCGGAATTTTTAGCAATTTTGTAGCGCTAAAAATAACATTTATTGATTTCCCTATTAATTTAGTCGAAATGCTTGCGGCGGAAGACGAAGTTGTGGCCCAGGTACTTGTCGCGGACGGTTGGGTTATCGGCCAGTTCCTCGCTCGTGCCCTGGAACAGGATTTTGCCCTCAAACAGCAGGTAGGCCCTGTCGGTGATGCTCAAGGTCTCGGGGGCGTTGTGGTCGGTGATGAGGATGCCGATGTTCTTGCTCTTGAGGCTATAGACGATGCTTTGGATGTCCTCGACGGCGATGGGATCGACGCCCGCGAAGGGTTCGTCAAGCATGATGAAGCGCGGATTGATGGCCAGGCCGCGGGCAATCTCGGTGCGGCGTCGCTCGCCACCCGAGAGGCGGTTACCCAGGTTCTTGCGCACCTTCTGCAGGTGGAACTCGCTGATGAGTTGCTCGAGTCGGTCCTTCTGCTCGGCGGGCGAGAGGTCGGTCATCTCCAGGATGGTGCGGATATTGTCCTCGACGCTGAGGGTGCGGAACACCGAGGCCTCCTGCGGCAGATAGCCGATGCCGAGCTGGGCACGGCGGTAAACGGGTAGGGTGGTGATGTCCACATCGTTGAGGAACACGCGTCCCTCGTTGGGGGTCACCAGTCCCGTTGTCATGTAGAAGGTCGTCGTCTTTCCCGCACCGTTGGGTCCTAGCAGTCCCACAATCTCACCCTGATGCACATCGATGGAGACGTGGTTGACGACCGTGCGCTGGCGGTATTTCTTCACCAGGTTGTCGGTGCTGAGCACGAGCGTACCCGCCTCGCCCGATGCGTTGAGGCGTGCAGCCGTCTCCTTGTCACCTGGTTTGGTAGATGCTTGAGAACCGTCCCCTGTGGTTTTGCCGTTGTGTTGCCAGGGCAGTTTCATTTCTTCTTGTTGGTGGTCAGTCGTCCCTTGATATAGTCGGTGATGAGATTGATGGCCACCTCGTTGTTGCCACCCTCGGGGATGATGATGTTGGCGAACTTCTTGGTGGGCTCGATGTGCAGCTGGTGCATGGGCTTGAGGACGCGCTGGTAACGCTCGATGACGGCCTCGGCCGTGCGGCCGCGCTCGATGCAGTCACGGGAGATGACGCGGATGAGTCGGTCGTCGCCGTCGGCGTCAACAAAGACCTTGATGTCCATCATCTTGCGCAGGCGGGCGTCGCTCAGTGCCATAATGCCCTCGATGAGCACCACGTCGTGGGGACCCATGGGGACCGTCTCCTTTTGGCGCGAGCAGGTGAGGTAGCTGTAGGTGGGCATCTCGATGGACTCACCGCGCTTGAGCATTTTGACATGTTCCAGCAACAGGTTCCAGTCGAATGCTGCGGGCTCGTCGAAGTTGATGTTCTGACGCTCTTCGGGCGGCACATGACTTGAATCCTTGTAATAGGAATCCTGAGAAATAACGCCTACTTCGCCTTCGGGAAGGCGTTCCATAATCTTGCGCACAACTGTGGTTTTACCAGAGCCGGTACCGCCGGCAATACCGATGATAATCATAACATTAACTTGTATTTAGAGTTCCTTGAAAATGATAGATTGCGCATTGACGGCACAATTCAATCATACAAAGGTAACACAAATCGGTCAAACTGATAGCAATTTTTCAAGAAATCTTTATAAAAAATAACTATGCCTATTTTTTTTGGCAAACAGATGTCATCATTTGACCTGTCAGTTTTGCTGACAATGTGTCAGCCTGCTTGAATTGGCACACGGTTTGCAAGAATATGGGCGGTGACCTGTGTCATGCAGGTGGCCCCAACAATTGAAATTAACAACATTAAAAACATAAAAAGAAAGAAAGAGAGACATTATTATGGGAAAGATTATTGGTATCGATTTAGGAACGACTAACTCGTGTGTATCGGTTCTGGAAGGCTCCAAGCCTGTTGTAATTCCCAACAGCGAGGGTCGCAATACGACCCCGTCGGTAGTTGCATTCAAGGATGGAGGCGAGCGCATCGTCGGTGATCCCGCCAAGCGTCAGGCCATCATGAATCCCACGGGTACCGTATTTTCTATCAAGCGTTTCATGGGCGAGCAGTATGACCACGTCTTGAAAGATGTGGAGCGCATGCCCTACAAGGTTGTGAACAACGGTAGCGACCAGCCCCGCGTTGAGATTGCAGGCCGCCAGTACACGCCGCAGGAGATATCGGCAATGATTCTTCAAAAGATGAAGAAGACGGCCGAGGATTACCTCGGAACCACCGTTGACGAAGCCGTTATCACCGTCCCTGCCTACTTTAACGACGCACAGCGCAAGGCCACCAAGGAGGCCGGCGAAGTGGCAGGCTTGAAGGTACAGCGCATTGTGAACGAGCCCACCGCAGCCGCACTGGCTTACGGTCTGGACAAGGATAACAGCGACAAGAGAATCGCCGTGTTTGACCTGGGTGGCGGTACGTTTGATATATCTATTCTGGAATTGGGTGACGGCGTGTTTGAGGTGAAGGCCACCAATGGTGACACCCACCTGGGCGGCGACGACTTCGACCAGCGCATCATCACCTGGCTTGCCGAGGAATTCCAGCAGGAGAACAACATGGACCTGCGCAAGGATCCTATGGCCCTGCAGCGCCTGAAAGAGGCTGCCGAGAAGGCCAAGATCGAGCTCTCCAGCTCAACCAGCACCGAGATCAACCTGCCGTATATCACCCAGTTGGATGGTATGCCCAAGCACCTGGTAAAGACCTTGACCCGTGCCAAGTTTGAGCAACTGTGCGACGATCTGATCCAGAGCACCATCGAGCCCTGCCGCAAGGCCCTTGCCGACGCCGGCTTGAGCACCAGCGACATCAACGAGGTTATCCTCGTGGGCGGTTCGACCCGTATCCCCGCCGTTCAGCAGATTGTGGAGAAGTTCTTTGGCAAGGCTCCGTCCAAGGGCGTTAACCCCGACGAGGTAGTCGCTGTGGGTGCCGCCATCCAGGGTGGTGTGCTCACCGGTGATGTCAAGGACGTGCTGCTGCTCGACGTAGTGCCCCTGAGCGTAGGTATCGAGACGCTGGGTGGCGTGATGACCAAGCTCATCGAGGCCAACACCACGATTCCTGCCCGTCGCAGCCAGGTCTTCTCGACCGCTGCCGACAACCAGCCTGAGGTAGAGATTCACGTCCTGCAGGGCGAGCGTCCCATGGCTAAGGACTGCAAGACCCTGGGTCGCTTCCACCTCGATGGCATCGCTCCCGCTCCCCGTGGCATTCCTCAGATCGAGGTGACCTTTGAGGTCGATGCCAACGGTATCATGAACGTGAGCGCCAAGGACAAGGCCACCGGCAAGGAGCAGAGCATCCGCATCGAGGCTTCGAGCGGCCTGAGCGATGCCGAGATTCAGCGCATGAAGGACGAGGCTACCGCCAACGCCGCCGCCGATGCCGCCGAGAAGGAGCGCATCGACAAGATTAACGGCGCCGACGCCCTCATCTTCCAAACCGAGAAGGTGCTCAAGGACAGTGGCGACAAGCTGCCCGCCGACATCAAGAGCCAGATCGAGGGTGCCTTGAACAAGCTGAAAGATGCCCACAAGAGCCAAGACCTCGCTGCCATCGACACCGCAACGGCCGAGCTGAACTCGCTGTTCGAGAAGATGTACCAGCAGGCAGGTGGCGCTCAGGGCCAGCCCGGCGCAGGCTTCGACCCCAATAACATGGGCGGCTTCCAGGGCGGTCCCCAGCAGGGCGGCAACCCCGGCCAGGGCGGCGACAACGTCGAGGACACCACCTACGAAGAGGTGAAGTAACAAATAATAGAAGTAAATAGTTGTAGTTAATAAAAACTCCCTCAAGTGGCGCAAGGCTATTCCGGTCTTGCGCCACTGTTTTTATTGTATTAGTGTCAGGTAATCATCGCGTTTCACATTTTATGAGGATAAGATGGGCATGGTGGGCTTACTTGTGGTCCTAGGGTACGGGGGGACGGTTCACCAGTCCGAAAAATGCAGGCATTTTTCATCCAGGTGAACCGTCCCCGGTCGCTGGAGGGTAGGGCCTCGCCTTGGCGTGGCAGCAATTTGTGAAATATGGCGTAATTGAACGCGGATGCTAATTTGTAAAATTGACTTCGTCGAGCTAAAGGTTCGTGTAATTCGTAGTTTTTGAGGAGACGAACGGCCACGCCAAGGCGAGGCCCTACACTAATGCGTTTTTACTGGGGGGATAGTGGTTTTTTAGTGGAATTTTGTGTGTAAAACGATTGCATGAATCGTATGTGGTTGTGAATCAGTGAATGAGGCGATTTTTTGAGACCAGATCAAATATTTATAAATTATTGATAATCATTTGATTATGCAGAAAGAGGGTGAATAATGGTGTGAATGTTCTTGATAAAAGTGCAAAAATTGTCATTTTTTTTGTACCTTTGTGCCCAAATTTTCAATGATTAACTGCTAAGTAATGTTAGACTTACTGTTTGAAACCAGTTGGGAGGTCTGTAACAAGGTGGGCGGTATTTATGCCGTTCTGTCGACTAAGGCCAAGACCCTCCATCAACAATATAAAGACAATCTCATCTTCATCGGCCCGGACCTGTGGACCGAGGAGAACCCGTCACCGACATTCGTCGAGATGCGCACTCCGCTTGCCGCATGGCAGCGTCAGGCGCTGCTCCCCGACGGCATGCGGGTGAGGGTAGGGCGCTGGGACATCCCCGGCAAGCCCATCGCGGTGCTGGTGACCTATGACACGCTGTATGGCTACAAAAATGCCCTCTATGCCGACATGTGGAACCGCTATCGCGTGGATTCGCTGCATGCCTATGGCGACTATGACGAGTCGTGCATGTTTGCCTATGCCGCCGCCCTCGTCATCGAGAGCATTGTCAAGTGGAAAGATAATCCCTACATGAAGGTGGTGGCCCATTTTGACGAATGGACGACCGGCATGGGACTGCTGCACATCAAGGCCCACCTGCCGCAGGTGGCCACCGTGTTCACCACCCATGCCACGAGCATCGGCCGCAGCATCTGTGGCAACGGCAAGCCGCTGTATGACTACATGGAGGGGTATTACGGTGACCAGATGGCCGCAGAGCTCAACATGCAGGCCAAGCATTCGCTCGAGAAGGCCGCGGCCAATGCCGCCGACGCCTTCACGACCGTGAGCGAAGTCACCGCGCGTGAGTGCCGCCAGCTGCTGGAGCGTTATCCCATGATCACGCCCAACGGCTTTGAGCAGAACTACGTGCCCAAGGGTGCAAAGTTCACCGCCAAGCGTGCCGCTGCCCGCGAGTGCATGCTGCGCGTGGCCGGCCGCCTGACAGGGCAGCATTATGCCGACGACACCCTGATTGTCGCCACGTCGGGTCGCCTGGAGATGCGCAACAAGGGCATCGATGTCTATCTCGACGCCGTGTCGTCGCTGCGTGACAGCCTGCGGTTTGTGTCAAAGATGCGCAAGGTGGTCGCCCTGGTGCTGGTTCCCGCGTGGATGAAGGCGCCCCGTGCCGACCTGATCGAGAGCCTCCATGCCTCGAAGCCTCACCGCCTGTTTGACCCCGTGATCACCCACCACCTGCACAACCAGGACAGCGATCCCATCTATAACCGCATCAATGCGCTGGGCTTCCACAACGAGCCCGAGGACAAGGTGACGCTCATCGACGTGCCTTGCTACCTGAACGGTAACGACGGCATCTTTGACATGACCTATTATGACCTGCTGGCAGGCCTTGACGCCGCCGTCTTCCCGTCCTACTATGAGCCGTGGGGCTACACCCCGCTCGAGAGTGCGGCCTTCGGTGTCCCGACCATCACGACCGACCTGGCAGGTTTTGGCCAGTGGGTGCTGGACCGCTTCGGCGACGATTCCGACCGTTACGGCGTGAAGGTGCTCCACCGCACCGACAGCAACTATGCCGAGACTGTCAGGGCCATCGCGATGAGCATGATGAACCTGTATGTGATGAGCGATAAGGAAAACCGCGCCATCCGCAATGCCAACCGAACGACCAGCAAGGCCGCCTCATGGGACAACTTCATCGCCTGCTATGACGAGGCTTACAGCCATGCCCTCGACATGGTCGCTCAACGCATGAAAACAGAATAACGAAAAAACAAAACAACACATCATAACTACTCAATTCAATTATGAAATTTCAAGCAAGCAACAGCAACGATCCTCAGTGGAGGAACATCACTGTAAAGTCCGCGTTGCCGGGCAAACTGAACAAACTTAACGAACTGTCTCGCAACCTGTGGTGGGCATGGAACACCGAGGGCAAGACCCTGTTCCATGACCTGGACCGCGACACCTGGCGCGCCACCAGCGAGAACCCCGTGAAGCTTCTCCAGCGCCTCGATAACGAGAAGATTGCGGCCATCCAGAGCGACAGCGCCATGATGGCCCGTATCGATAGCACCTATGAGATGTACAAGGAGTACATGAAGAAGCCCTTGCGCACCGATTTACCCTCGGTGGCTTACTTCTGCATGGAGTACGGCCTGTGCAATGCCCTGAAGATTTACTCCGGCGGCTTGGGTATCCTTGCCGGTGACTATGTGAAAGAAGCCAGCGACCGCTGCGTGAACATGACCGCCGTGGGTTTCCTGTATCGCTACGGTTACTTCACCCAGACCCTCGCGATGGACGGTCAGCAGATCGCCAACTACGAGGCACAGAACTTCCACCAGCTGCCCATCGAGCCCGTCCTGGACGAGAACGGCCAGCAACTGGTGCACGAGGTGCCTTATCCCGGCCGCACCATCTATGTCAACGTGTGGAAGGCCAACGTGGGTCGCGTGACGCTCTATCTGCTCGATACCGACCTGGACAAGAACAGCGATTATGACCGCGAGATCACCCACAAGCTCTATGGTGGCGACTGGGAGAACCGCATCAAGCAGGAGTACCTGCTGGGTATCGGCGGCGTGCTGCTGCTCAAGCGATTGGGCATCAAGGCCGACATCTACCACTGCAACGAGGGTCACGCAGCGCTCCTCAATCTGCAGCGCCTGGTCGACATGGTACAGGAGGACGGCCTGAACTTCAACGAGGCACTCGAGATCGTTCGCGCCACGTCGCTCTATACGGTCCACACCCCCGTTCCCGCTGGCCACGACTACTTTGAGGAAGAGCTCTTCGGCAAATACATGGGTGGCTATCCCGAGCGCCTGGGCATTTCCTGGCAGGAGCTCATGGATATGGGTCGCGAGAACCCCGGCAGCAACGAGCGTTTCTGCATGAGCACCTTCGCCTTGAACACCACGCAGGAGAGCAACGGCGTGAGCTGGCTCCACGGTGAGGTGTCCAAGCGCATGTTCTCAGGCATCTGGAAGGGCTATGCCCCCGAAGAGTCCCACGTAGGCTATGTGACCAACGGTGTCCACATGCCCACTTGGGCTGCCAGCGAGTGGAAGGTATTCTACAAGCAGGTGCTGGGTGACGACTTCATGGAGAAGCAGGAACTCGAGTCCACCTGGGCTCCCCTGATGAACGTTCCCGACGAGAAGATTTGGGAGATGCGCATGATGCTGAAGCAGAAGTTTATCCGCTTTGTCAAGCGCGACTTCCGCGACAACTGGCTGAAGAACCAGGGTGACCCCACCCGCATCACCAGCATCGTCGAGAAGATCAACCCCAACGCGCTGCTCATCGGCTTTGCCCGCCGATTTGCTACCTACAAGCGTGCCCACCTCATCTTCAACGACTTGGATCGCCTGAGCAAGATCGTCAACAACGAGCAATTCCCCGTCCAGTTCATCTTTGCCGGTAAGGCTCATCCTGCCGACGGCGCTGGCCAGGGCCTGATCAAGCGCATCATCGAGATCAGCAAGATGCCCGAGTTCCTCGGTAAGATCATCTTCCTCGAGAACTACGACATGACGCTCTCCAAGCGACTCATCACCGGTGTTGACGTGTGGTTGAACACCCCGACCCGTCCTCTCGAGGCTTCGGGTACGTCGGGCGAGAAGGCCGAGATGAACGGTCTGCTCAACTTCTCGGTGCTTGACGGATGGTGGTATGAGGGTTACCGCGAGGGTGCCGGCTGGGCATTGACCAGCAAGCGTACCTATACCGAGCAGTCTCAGCAGGACAAGCTCGACTCGGCGACCATCTACTCGATGCTCGAGAACGAGATTATCCCCCTTTACTTCGCCAAGAACAGCAAGGGATACTCCCCCGAGTGGATCCAGTACATCAAGAACTCCATCTGCCACATCGCGCCCAACTACACCATGTCGCGCATGATGAGGGACTACTTCCAGAAGTTCTACTGCCCGCAGGCCGAGCGTGCAGCCCGCCTGTGTGAGGGCAAATTCAAGCTCGCGAAGAAAATCGTCGCTTGGAAGGAAAAAGTGGCAAGCAACTGGGACAATGTGCACCTCGTTGGTGAAATCATGGGTAACCGCGACGCCATCGCCAGCGGTACCGCCGACATCGACGTGACCATGCGCCTCGACACCGCTGGCCTGGGCAAGGATGTGAAGCTTGAGCTCGTCGTTTACCGCGATGACGACAATCAGATCAGTTTCTACCGCAGCGCCCCCTTTGAGGTGGTTGCCCAGGACGGAAACGTCTTGACCTACAACTGCAAGGTGCCTTTCCATGAGAACGGAACCTTCCGTTACGCTTTCCGCGCCTATCCTTGGATTGAGGAGTTGCCTCACCGCCAGGATTTCGCCTACCTCAAGTGGTTCTGATGCTGCGAAGCAGCAGTTTAGAGTTTAGGGTTTAGAGTTTAGAGGATTCGGATTCTGAAGTCTGGCTGCAAGACTATAATGGGAACGACGCGTTTTTGTGTCGTTCCTATTTTTTATGCTGCGAAGCAGCAGTTTTGGGTTTAGGGTTTAGAGTTTAGAGATAGGGGGCATGTAGGTATATTTAGTTTTGGCAATGATATAGAGGTTGGCCAAAACCCTGCGGGGCTAATGCGAATTACACGAATTTATCTAATTGAATGATGCGAATTTTTAATCTATTCGTGCAAATTCGCCTTATTCGACAAATTTTGCATTAAAAAAGCTGATGGGGCAATGGCTATTTTTGTTGTCAATGGGTCGATGGCCTGTAGAGACGCAAAATTTTGCGTCTCTACAGATAGGGTGCATAGGACATCACGGTTTGGGGACTAGGGTTTCGATGTTTTCTGTTATTTTGTTGGTTTCAGGGTTTTGGGGGGTATGATTTTTATTAAAAATCATTGGATTTTTGTTTGTTGTTTACAATTGTTTTGTAACTTTGCTAGATTAAAATGGCATATTATGCCCATGAGAGAAAGCTAAATGTTTGGCAAAAAGGGAAATATGTTCTCCAAGCTCGCTGCCTGGGTGGGTGGCGGATTGTTGGGTCTGGTGGCGGCGCTGCCCTTTGCCGCCTATATCCCTTGGGTCCAAAACAAAGCTGCCGACATGGCTGCCGAATATGCCAGCAAGAAGACCGGCATGGACATCAGCGTGGGTGACGTGAACGTCAAGTTCCCGCTGGACATCACCGCCACCGATGTACAGGTCATCGACCAGAACGGCGACACCCTGTTCAAGGCCGACGAGGTGAAGGCCGACGTCAAACCCAAACCCCTAATCGACAAGAAAGTGGAGGTCGACAAGGCCTCGCTCAAAGGCGCTAAGAGCCAAATCAAGACCGAGGACGGCTCGATGGACCTGGATGTGGACCTCGACGAAGCCAAGCTCGACGGAACGAAGGTTGACCTGAACAACAATAAGGTCGACCTGAACAACGCGGCCCTCAAGGGAGGCAAGGCCAAGATGAGCTATAAGCCCGAAAAGAAGAAACCCGAGAAGGATAAAGAGCCCAGCAAGCCCTGGAAAGTCAATGCCGACAAGGTCACCGCCGACGATGTGGACTTCAAGATGGACATGAAGCCCACCGTCGATAACCTGGATGCCAAGGTGGGCCATGCCGAGGCCAAAAACGTCAAAGTCGATACCGGCGAAAAGACGGTTGACGTGGGTTCGCTTGAAGTCGATAACGCCGACGTGAAGTATGAGCATCCCAGCGAGAAAGACGCCAAAAAGTACAGCAAGGAGCACCCGATGCCCAAAGACACTTCCAAGGACAACAGCGGTGACGACAAGCCCTGGAAGGTCAAGGCCGACAAGGTGCGCCTGAACAACAGCAAGGGCAAATATTCCCAGACGGGCAAAAAGCCCAACAAACCCGGAACCACGCTCGATCCCGATAACATCGAGGTCGAGGACGTGAATGCCGCCATCGACAACTTTGAGATGGACGGCGACAACATCAAGGTGCCCGTCAAGCACCTGTCGGGAAAAGAGCGCAGCGGCCTACAGGTCAAGGACGCCAGCGGCACCGTGAACAAGAACAAGAACGGCCTTGACCTTGACGACGTGAAACTCAAGACCAAGGGCAGCGACATCAAGCTCAACGGCCATGTGGACCAGGACATGCTTGACGGCAAGCCCAACGGCAAGGCCACCATCGATACCGACAGCAAAATCGATCTCAACGAGGTCGAGAAACTCGTTCCCGAGGCCCGCAAGGCCCTCAAGGACATTCCGCACAACAAGCCCGTCAAGGTCAAGGCCAAGGCCCGTGGAAACGGCAAGCGCGTTGACATCCACTCGCTGGATGCCGATATTCCCGGCGTGGGCCGCGTCAAGGGCAAGGGCACCATCTACAATCCCACCGACATGGACCGCATGAAGGCCGACCTCGACACCGAGGTTGACCTGCGCGACCCCAGCGTGTTGAACAAGATGCTGGGCCTTAAAGACGTGAAGCTGCCGCCGATGAAGATGAGCGGCAAGATCAACAAGGAAGGCTGCAAATGGGTGGCCCGTAACCTGCGCGTCTCGACCGGCGGCGGCTCGATGCGCGGCGACGGCTACTACGACGTGTGCAACGAGAACTACGATGTGGATGCCTCGTTCAACAACTTCCCCGTCAAGTCGTTCCTGCCCGATTATGACGTCAGGAACCTGACCGGTAGCGTCAATGCCCGCGGCCATGGGTTTGACTTTACCGACTGCGGCTCCACGTGGACCGACGCCACCGTCAATCTGGCCAGCGTCCGTTACAACGGACAGCACTACGGCAACCTGAGGGCGCGCGGCAAGCTGCGCGGCGGCTATGCCGACGTGTATGCCTCCAGTGCCAATAAGGGGGCCGACCTGGACGTCAACGCCCACGGCACCATCTGTAACGACCACTATGTGTTTACCGCCGACGGCAACGTGCGTGACCTGGACCTCAACCGCCTGGGCATGTATGACGGCATCTGCAATGGCACGACCAAACTGCATGCCGAGGGCGACATCAACCTGCGCACCCAGGAGTGGGATGCCGACCTCACCCTGCGTGACATCGACTGGCAGCTGGACAGCAGCCTGCTCGTGACCGACGAGGCTCACGCCACCCTGCACAGCACCCCGTGGATCACATGTATCATGGTCGAGAACGAGGACAACTACGCCCACCTGAACTCACCGATGGGCATGATGCAGCTGGCCGAGAAATTCGGCAATACTGCCGAAGAGTTCAAGCGCCAGTACAACGAGCGCTGGCTCGATGTGCAGCGGTTGAAAGAGCCGATGCCTTATTTCGACTTTGACATGCACATGGGCACCGATGGTCTGGTGCAGCGCTACCTGCAGCAAAAAGAGATTGACTTCCGTGACATCAGTTGCGAGGTGAGCCGCGACACCAGCATCTATATCGATGGACGTGCCCATGGCATCAGCATTGCCGAGACCACTATCGACACCATCACCATCCACGCCAACGAACTGCAGAACGAATACCTGGCATTCAACGCCCACATGGGCAACCGTCCCGGCACATGGGACGAGTTTGCCACGGTGGACATCGAGGGCGGCCTGAAAGGCTCGGCCATCGACTTCATGCTGCACCAGCAGAACATCAATCGCGAGACCGGTTACCGCCTGGGCTGCAACGCCCGCTTGACCGATGACGAGGTGCGCATGCGGCTGTTCGGCAAGGACAATATGGTGATCGGCTATCGTGACTGGACCGTCAACGAGGACAACTATGTGAACGTGGATTACCGCACCCGCATGCTCGACGCCAACCTGAAGCTGAAGAGTGACAGCAGCAGTGTGGAACTGATGACCACACGCCTGCCGGGAGAGGCAACCGAGAATATCCAGCTCAACATCGACAACCTGCAGCTCGAGGAATGGACCCGTATCGTGCCGATGCTTGACAAGACCAGCGGCACGCTCAATGCCAACGTCGATATCAACTGGGACGGCGTCAATGCCGATGGCGACGGTGTCATCGACATCAAGGACTTTGTCTATAACGGCAAGCCCGAGGGTGACGTCGTGCTCAACGCCGACTTCGACTTTGACCCGGCTACCGCCGCCACGACACTTACCGCCGACCTCATCCTTGACGGCAAGCGTTCGGTGACCCTGCGCGGCTCGCTCAACGATGCGACCGCCGACACGCCGCTCAATATGGAGGCCAGCTTTGACCGCTTCCCGCTGTCGCGCGCCAATGCCTTCATTCCCGGTGACTACATCTGGCTTCAGGGCTATGCCCTGGGCACGCTGGCAGTGACCGGCTCGCTGGATGAGCCTCATGTCCACGGCTATTTCACCGCCGACTCGGCAACGGTCAACCTGCCGCGCTACGGCAGTTCGCTTAGGTTCTCTCCCGACCGCATTCCCATCGACGACAACGTCATCACCTTCAATAACTACAAGCTCATCGGCTCCAACTACAGTCCCGTTACGCTCAACGGCACGGTGGACCTGCGAGACCTGAACAACATGATCATCGACTTGCGGGCCAACGGCCGTGAGGTGCAGTTCATGGACAGCAAGCAGGATGATGTGACGCAGATCTTCGGTAAGGGCCTTGCCGACATCAACGCCACTGTCAAGGGTCACGGAGACATCATGAGTGTGCGCGCCGATGCCACGCTGCTGACAGGCTCCAATATCACTTATGTGATGAAGGACGACATCTCGCAGCTCTCCAAGACGGTTGACGAGAACATGGTGACCTTCACCGACTTCAACCATCCTGCTTCGAGCGCGGTCTTAGTCACCGGCAAGGGCAGCAGCGCAACCAATATCCTGGCTAACATTACCGTGGAACAGGGTGCCAGAATTAATGCATTCCTGTCGGAGGATGGTCAGAATCGTGCGACAATCGACGGAAGCGGCCGTCTGAAATACACCCTTGATTTTGCTGGAAAGGACAACCTGACGGGCACCTACACCATTGCCAGCGGCAACCTGCGATACACGCCGCCGATGATTTCGCAGAAGAACTTTGACATCACCCCCGGCAGCTCGATTACCTGGACAGGAGAGATGCTCAATCCGCAGCTTAACCTCAAGGGAACAGAGCACACCAGGGCCAGTGTACAGGGCCAGCAGAACCTTGTCGATTTCATTATCTACGCCAATGTGGGCGGCACGCTCAACGCGATTGACTTGAAATTTGACTTGACTTGCGAGAATAACCCCTATGTGCAGGACGAGCTGCAGACCATGGGCGAGAACAAGCGTTCGGAAGAGGCCATCAGCCTGCTGCTGTATAATACTTATAAGGGAGTGAATGGCGGTAACAACAAATTCCTGGAAACGTCGGCCACGACGGCCCTCTTCTCATTCCTGCAGTCCAGGCTTAATGCATGGGCGGCGCAGACCCTGCCCGGCATCGACCTGTCCTTCGGCATCAACCAGTATGTGGGCTCCCAAGGCATCGGCACCGAGACCAGCTATAGCTACCGTCTGGCCAAGTCGCTGTTCAACGACCGATTCAGGATAGTCGTCGGTGGTGAGTACAATCCCACCGCCGCCCGGGAAGAGAATGTCGCCAGCAACCTCTTTAATGAAGTGTCGCTGGAATACTTCCTCAACGATGTGGGCAGCCGTTACCTCAAGCTCTTCCGCCACATGAGCTACAAGAATGTGATGGAAGACAGGGTTGCCGAGACCGGCGTCGCCTATGTGCTCAAGCGCAAGCTCACCAACCTGAAGAACCTCTTCACCTTCAAGCACTCGCGCGAGTACCTGCTGCGTGACTCGCTCGAGAAGGCCCGCAAGGCCGAGCTGAAACTGCTTGAGAATGCCATCGATGCGATTTCCGAGCCAAAGGTGGAGCAGGAAAACACTTTCACGGTGCCCCTTGAGAGCGAGGACATCAATAAACCCGTTGTAACCCGAAAGAAAGATGATGAGAACAATGAATAGGACATACCTGATGATGAGCCTTGTGCTGGCTGCGGTGTTCGCATTGTTGGCGACGTCTTGCTCGACGACCAAGAAACTGGGCGAGGGCGATGTGCTCTACACGGGAGTGAAGCGCCTCAAGTACCACGAGGACAGCGTCAAGCTGGATGAAGGCGTCAAGGATGACATCTTCACGGCCATCAACGTGCGTCCCAACAATCCGCTCTACTCGCCCTATTACCGCACGCCGTTCCCCTTCGGGCTGATGATCTACAACAACATCGACGAGGATGCGACGGGCTTCAAGGGGTGGCTGTACAAGCACTTTGCCGCCAAGCCGGTGCTCATCAGGCGGGTGAATCCCCAGGCTCGTGTCGATATGATCAACACCATCCTGCGCAACAACGGCTATTTCATGTCCTCGGCATCCTATACACTTCATCCTGCCAAGAATCCCAAGAAGGCCAAGATATCCTATGACGTCAACGTCCACGCGCCTTACACCATCGGCAACGTGGAGTATATCGGCGGCAAGGACCCCTTGATTCAGATGGTTGACTCGCTGGCTCGAGCCAATCATTACCTGCAGACGGGCAGCCGCTACAGCCTGGACTCGCTGAGTGCCGTGCGCATCGATATCACCAACTACGTGCGCAACCGTGGCTACTACTTCTTCAGGCCCGAGTACATCCAGTACCTTGCCGACAGCGTTCAAGACCAAGGCATCATCCACATGCGCCTGATAGAGGCCAACGATATCCCCAATAACGCTATGATGCGTTACCGCACCAATGACATTGTGGCAACGGTAGTCAATGACGACGGGGTGGGTGAGCCCGACACCATTGAGTCCTCGCGCTGCACCCTCATCAAGTATGAGCCGGTCTATATCAAGGACAATGTCATCCCGTCGTGCATCCGTGCCCGCAAGGGAAGTTTGTTCCGCATCAACAGCATCGACCGCACTCAGGTGGCCCTGTCGCGACTGGGCATCTTCAGCACCGTCGACATTCAGGTCACGCCGCTGGACAGCGTCACGCCCGAGGGCGATGGTCTGCTCGATCTGGCCATTAACTGCCAGCTGGACAAGCCGTGGGAGGTGACATTCGAGATGCGAGGCACGTCCAGCAACAGCTACCTGGGTCCGGGTGTCGAGATTGGAGCCAGCCACAAGAACGCCTTTGGGGCCGGTGAGAAATTCTCGGTTGACATCTATGGTGACTATGAGTGGCAGACTGGAGGCTCGAGCGGCCTGAAGGGAGCTGAATTCAACTCCTATGAGTTCGGTATAGAGTCCAAGCTGGATATCCCCCGCCTGTTGGCGCCCAAGTTCCTGTATCCCTCGCGCCGTTACACCAACTGGACCCGTTTCTCGTTGAGTGCCGACCTGATGAACCGCCCGCACTGGTTCAAAATGTCGCAGCTGTCGGTGGCCGCTACCTGGGAATGGCATGCCAACCGTTCTTCCAGTCACATGCTCACGCCGTTTAAGCTCACCTATAACCGCCTGTTGAGCACCAGCGAGAAGTTTGACTCGATCATGAACGACTCGACCAACCTGGCGTTGCGGCAGAGTTTCATGAGCGTGTTTATCCCCAAGATTGAATACACCTATACCTATGACCGTGATGTCACGCCAAACGACCACATCAATTTCACGGCAAGCTTTACCGAGGCAGGAAATATCGCATCAGGCATCTGGTCGTTGTGTGGCGTCAAGGGAACCAAGAAATTGTTGGGGACGCCGTTCTCCCAGTTCGTCAAAGCGCAGGGACAAGTGGTGTGGACGCGTTACTTCGGCCACCAATCGGCCCTGGCATCAAGAGTGTTCCTGGGGGCTGCCCATGCCTATGGCAATAGTGATGAGATGCCCTACAGGGAGCAGTTCTATGTGGGCGGCTCCAATTCGGTGAGGGCATTCAATGTGCGCACGTTGGGACCCGGCAGTTATCACCACGCCGATGACAGCGTGAAGATGCCATTCTATGACCAGACAGGTACGTTCAAGTTCGAGGCCAATGTCGAATACCGTTTCCCCATTATCGGCTACTTCAAGGGTGCCGTCTTCTTGGATGCCGGCAATATCTGGCTGCTGAAGGATGATCCGAACCGCCCTGGCGGCCAGTTGAAGATGAAGAACTTCTTCAACGAGCTGGCGTTGGGTACCGGCGTGGGCCTGCGCTTCGACATGTCGATGCTTGTCGTGCGCGCCGACCTGGGTCTCGCGATTCATGCCCCCTATGACACAGGCAAGAGCGGCTACTTCAATATCCCCAGCTTCAAGAAAGGCTACGCCTTCCATATCGCCATCGGCTACCCCTTCTAGCGTCCACGGCGAACTGACTTTTATAAACTACGAATTACGCGAATTTTACAAATTGGCATCCGCGTTCAATTAAGCCAGATTTCACGAATTGCGGCCACGCCAGGGCGAGTGACTCGTCCTAAAAAAAGTTGACAGATTAATACGTTTTATCACTACCAAGACGGGTAATGCTGAGCCGTCATTGTTGGTGCTAAAGTCTGTTGGGGGC
>CACYSG010000045.1 GCA_902776955.1 uncultured Bacteroidales bacterium
ACCCGTGAGCGACAATATCCTGTTGCCCAGCAGTGGCGAGTTCTATTATGCTCCATCCTATAACAGCGGTGCCCATACGCTCAACAAGACCAGGATTGATAACTCCAAGGGTATCAAGGGCAGTGAAGGAATGCTCATGAAGGGTACCGTCGGGACGGTATACCGCTTCAGGCGTAACGATGCTGTCTCGAGCTATTCTTATGTATCCCCGGCAATCAACTATCTGAAAGGTATTTCAGGCTACCACGTGACGCTGAGCTACAACTCTTCAGGCCCCTGGTACTACACCTTTGATGGTACCGATGAGTTCAACAAGGTGACCTCGACGACATCCGCCTATACCCCTAGCGCCTACGTCGAGTTGACCTCATCTGACCCTGGAGCCAGCGCGACAAGTACCGTTTACATCGAGAACGACATTGAGACCTATGACCTCTGGATCGCTGGCATTCAGGTGACCAGTGAGAATTGCAACAACCTGTCGGTAATCAGTGGCGTGAGCGGAACCGTCACCTATAACCCGTCCACCAAGTTATTGACGTTACAGAGCGCCACCATCCAGCCCAGCTCTCTCGCTGCAGGTATAGACAGTGAGATCTCTGGTCTGAAGATCAGATTTGTCGGCACCAACATCATTAAGTCTTATGCCAACCGCCCTGCTGTCAGACTTGATGCCAATACCACTATGTATGGTACTGGAACGGCTAGTTGCCAGAGCGCCAACAACTCTGGATTATACGTGAATAACAGTACTACTACTGTGACTATCCAGGGTGGTCTGAATTTATTAGCATACGGATACAACTATGGCATACAAGGTGCCAACAATGGCAAAATCACGATCAGCGGTGCTAGCACCAAGGTATTGGCCAATGGTATGACGGCAAGTTACTACAACTGTAAGACCACGTTGAACGACGGCTTGGCTATCACCACGCCCGCAGGAGCCAAATTCAATACGGCCGGCACAGTGGTATCAAGCGGTGGTATAGTAATTTCAAATACCGATGTCATCATCAGCAAGCCGACTGTCACCATGGGCGATGTGAACAGCGACGGCGTGGTGAACATCACCGACGTCACGCTGCTCATCAGTGCCGTGCTGAGCGAGAGTTACAGCAACATCAACACCACAGCCGCTGACTTGAACGGTGACGGCGTTATCAACGTGACCGATGTCACCACGCTCATTACCAGGGTAACATCATCCAAATAGTCCGTTGAACAAAACAGGAAGTCACTGCGACTTCCCATGAATCGAGAGGATGCGGCACAATGACTGTCGCATCCTCTTGATTTAGCTTACTAGGGCGGACGTTGTCGGACTTAGTCGGACTTAGTCGGACTTAGTCGGACATTGTCGGACATTTGTCGGACGTTTTGATAATAACATGTTTTAGCTTTACTTGGCTTTATGGTGCCAAAAAGTTGCACTCAATCATAGTTCCTTTGCATCGTGAAAAGGAAAATAGCCGCTAGCTATTAACACTTTTCATGAAGATGATGGACAATTAAATACTGACAAATAAAACTTATAAGACTATGACTGAGCAAATTTTAAAACAAGAAGTGATGATTGACGGGCAGCAGGTCAAGAGTATCGCCACACCCGACATCGTGAGCAACCTGGTGAGTGAGACGGCACCCCACGCGCCCCACGCCGTGGAGGTGGACCCGATGAAGCTGCAAGTGATGCAGAACGCCGTCGCCAAGATCGAGAAAGCCTTTGGGCACTGCGCCATCATGCGCATGAACGATGAGAGCGTCGAGGATGTTGACGTCATCCCCACCGGCTCCATCGGACTGGACATGGCGCTGGGCGTGGGTGGCTATCCCCGCGGACGCATCGTGGAAATCTACGGCCCCGAGGCATCGGGTAAGACCACGCTGGCGCTTCATGCCATCGCCCAGGCACAGCAGATGGGCGGCATTGCTGCCTATATCGACGCCGAGCATGCCTTCGACCGCAACTATGCCGAGGCCGTCGGCGTGAACACGCGCAACCTGTGGATCAGCCAGCCCGACAACGGCGAGCAGGCCCTGGAGATTGCCGACCAACTCATCCGCAGTGCCGCCATCGACGTGATTGTCATCGACAGTGTCGCCGCCCTCACCCCCAAAGCCGAGATCGAGGGCGAGATGGGCGAGAGCAAGATGGGTCTGCAGGCCCGCCTGATGAGCCAGGCCCTGAGGAAATTGACTGCCACCATCGCCAAGACACGCACCTGCTGCATCTTCATCAACCAGCTGAGGGAAAAACTCGGTGTGATGTTCGGCAACCCCGAGACCACCACCGGCGGCAACGCCCTGAAGTTCTACAGCAGCGTGCGCCTCGACATCCGGCGCCTGGCGCACATCAAGGACGGCGAACGCGTCCTGGGCGCCCAAACCCGCGTCAAGGTGGTCAAGAACAAGGTCGCCCCACCCTTCCGCAAGGCCGAGTTCGACATCATCTACGGCCACGGCATCAGCCGCGAGAGCGAACTCATCGACATGGGCGTTGAGGCCGGCATCATCAAGAAAAGCGGCGCCTGGTTCAGTTGGCAGGACATGCGCCTGGGACAGGGCCGTGAGGCGGCCAAGCAATACCTCGCCGACAACCCCGACACCGCCGATGCCATCGACGAAGCCCTCCACAGCGCCTAGAATCCACAACTCAATACCATGAAAACCAACGAGCCCGCCCGGCAGGGTCGGACAGAGGTCGGACAGAGTCGGACAGAGTCGAACACTGTCTGACCTTGTCGGACATTGTCTGACATTGTCGGGCGACTGGGGTTATTGGGGGGTTAGGGAGTTGTTTTGCGGGTGAGGCGGGCCAGGTAGTCGTAGTGGGGGCCACGGGCGATGATGTCGCAGTCGAAGCCGTGCGCTGCCGCTTGCTCGCTCAGGGTTTCGGGGTCAATAAACAGCCATGGGAACGGCTGGCCCTTGACCGACTTGTATTGCATCTGGTAGGTCACCTCTCCATAATATCCCTCGACACCGGTGAGGTCGATAAAGCCGTCCTCGTCCTCAAAGATGTAACAGATGTCGCTCGAGTCGCACAACACCTGGCCACCGGGAGCCAACAGCCTATCCACCTGCATGAAAAATGCCGACAGGCGAGACACCTTGCCGACGATGCCGATGCCGTTCATCAACATGAGAATCGTATCATAGCGGCGGTCGGCGTCCATGGTGAAGAAATCCTGCTCGACGACGTCGCCAACGCCGCGCTCGCGCATCGTCTTGACGGCAAGCGGCGAGATGTCGATAGCGGTCACCTGCTTGCCCATCGCCTGCAACGCCAGCGAGTGGCAGCCAGCACCGGCACCCACGTCAAGGATAGAGCCCGTGGCTTGTCGCAACGCCTCCTGCTCGATGGCGGGCATTTCCTCCATCGGGCGGAAGAGGGACCTCACGGGAATCACGTCTTCCTCAAACATGGGCGAGAGCACGCGCAGCCGGGCCGCCTTGCCAGTGGCATGGAAGTCGGCGATGGCGTGCCCCATCGGGTCTTGCAACTCCTTCATCAGCGGATGAAATGGGTGCCCTCCCACGGCTCGAGTTCAGGCATCGGGGCGGTTCCGGTCTTAAACTGCTTGATCATCCATGCCATGTTGCGGGCCATGACGCGCATCGTCTGCATACCCTCGGCGTCAAGCTGCACCTGTCCCGGTTCCATGCCATAGACGATATTCCAATATTGAGAGGTCGCCAACGGCATATTCACCATCTGGAACGGCAACTGCAACGTCTGGAACGCCGCCGAAGCGCCACCGCGGCGACAAACGGCGACCGCAGCAGCGGGTTTGCCCTGTACCTGAGCACCGGCGTAGAGCATGCGGTGAATCAGGCTCAGGACGGGGCCGGTCGGCGTACCGTAGTAGGTGGGAGAGCCCACAATCAGGCCGTCACTGGCGTTCATCTTGTCGATGACCTCGTTACAGATGTCGTCACCGAAGACGCAATGGCCGTCGCCCTTCTGTGCGCAGGTGCCACAAGCGATGCAGCCCCGCACGGGCTTGGTGCCAATCCACACGATTTCGGTCTCGATGCCCTGCTCGTTCAGGGCTTTGGCGGCCTCGCTCAGCGCCAGGAACGTGTTTCCCTGCTGACGAGGCGACCCATTGATTAACAATACCTTAGACATAATATTACAGTATTTTAAGCTTGCTTGTTACAACTTGGTCATGTGATAACCCATCACCTTGAGTTGGACGGCCATACCCATCTGATACATGCACTGCAGCCCGGCGACATAGGCCTTGAACGCATCGACCGTTCCCGGCTCGACATCCAGACGGAAAATCGCGCGCTTGGTGCGCTCGGCACAGTCGCCCACGAGTTCCTGCATCGCTTCGGCAGCGTCGCCGTGCAGGTCGAGCACCTCGTCGAGGATATACTCGTCAAGATTGTCGAAGCCCCGCTTGTCACGCATAGGCGTGTACAGGTCCTTGACATCGCTGTATTTTTCCCAATCGGCATCCCACATCTGGGCGACAGCCATGCCGATGAACATCATCCATCCCAGCGAAGCCACGGGATAGTTGGCAAACTCGCGCGCACCGTCGGGGAGATAGGCCTCGGCAATGGCGGGCCACTTGGCCTCGACATCGGGGCACTCGGGCAAACGCTCGTCAACGGCATCGCGGCCAACGAGATAGCGGTGCAGGTCGTTCAACATTGTTGCGGCAAAATCCTCCATAGCACAACAGGTTTTATTTACCTGATATAGTGAGGCATCTCGTTGGGGATGACCATCGAGATCTCTACCATGCCGCACACCTTGCCGTCGCGCCGCCAGGGCGTCTGGTAAATCATCTTTTTGACACCCTGCTTGTCGATGGTATAGCAGTTGACGGTGTCGGTAGCAATCATGTGACGTATTTTCTCCTGCGACTTGGGGCTATGGCAGGGCATGAGGTTCTGGCCCAGCATGGTGCGGCCTTCCTTGTCAAAGGTGGCCCGCGAGCGCTCGTTCATGAAAATCACTTTACCTTCCAGGTCACACACGGTGATGGCACAATGGGTGCCCTCGGCCCAAGCCAGGGCGTCGTTGATGATATCTTGCTCGTTCATTGTCTTGAAATTATTGAGTGGGGTTTAAGGGACCTTAGGGACTTTAGGGTTTTTAAAGACTTTAGGGTCTTTAAGGTCCTTAGGGTCCTTTAGGGTCCCTTGAGGGTTTTACTTGTTGTTTACCACGTTGACGGGTTTGCCGTCAAGATAGGCGGCGACGTTGCTGGTGATGACATTCATCAGGCGCTCACGGGCTTCAAAACTGGTCCAGCCGATGTGAGGCGTGATGTAGCAGTTGCGGGCGGTGAGCAGCGGATGGTCGGCAGCGGGCGGCTCAACGCTGGTGCAGTCGATAGCGGCGGCATAGAGGTGGCCGCTGTTCAGGGCGTCGGCCAGGTCCTGCTCAACGATGAGGGCACCACGGGCCATGTTGAGCACGATGCTGCCTTGCTTCATCAACGCCAGTCCCTGGGCATTGATCATGCCTGTGGTGTTGGCGTTCAACGGGCAATGCATGGTGAGGACGTCACTCGTGCGCAGCAGGTGCTCCAGGTTGTCGGCTTTCATCACGCCCTCGGGCAGTTGCTCGGGGCTCTTGCTGGTAAAGGCCATCACGCGCATATTCATCGCCAGGGCCATGCGTGCCACGGCACCGCCGATGTTGCCCAGTCCGACAATACCCATCTGCTTGCCAGCCAACTCGATGAGCGGCGTGTTAAAGTAGGCGTAACTGCCGCAGTTGGTCCACTTCAGGTCGTGGGCCTCGTCGGTATAGTGCTGGGGCTGCCAGCAGATGTTCAGCAGGTGTGCGATCGTGAGTTGGGCCACGCTGTCGGTACTGTAGGCCGGCACGTTGGTCACGATGATGCCGCGTCGGGTAGCCTCGGCACTGTCCACGACATTGAATCCCGTTGCCATCACGCCGATGTACTTCAGGTCAGGCAACTGCGCTATGGCGTCGGCATCGATAGGCACCTTGTTGGTCAATACCATTTCGGCGCCCTGGCAGCGCTCCACCACGGTGTCGGCGGTACCAAAGTCGTAGATGTCACAAGGAGCCAATGCCTTCATCGGTTCCCAAGAGAGGTCGCCGGGATTGCCGGCATATCCGTCAAGGATAACGATTTTTCTCATTTTGTCTAGTTTTTAATGGTTATAGTGAATGATTGACAAAATTAACTGAAAATTACCAAATGACAAAAATTATCTTTAATTTTGCACTCCAAATAAAGATAATACGACAGATGGACAACAAGAAACTAGTTGAGACCGTCGCTAAGAACCTAGGGCGAACAAACAAAGACGTTGAAAAACTCATCGACGCCTTCGCAGGAGTGCTGCGCACGCGTTGCAGCGAGATGGACAGCGTAGCGATTCCCGGATTTGGCACATTTGAACCCAAGAAGCGCAACGAGCGCATCATGGTGCAACCCAGCACCGGCAAACGCATGCTCGTTCCGCCCAAGATGGTGCTCGGATTCAAAGTGAGTAAAGTGCTCAAGGCTAAGCTTCAATAACCATTTAAGGACAAACAGGTCATGAACACCAAAATCACATTCCTTGAACTTAGCGAATTAATAGCCGAGGCCACTTCTACCTCCAACCGCATGTGTGAACTGTTCCTCAGGGAGCTGTTCAACACCATCTCACAGGCACTTATCGATGGCGAATCGGTGAAAATCAAAGGCATCGGCACGTTTAAGGTCACCCAAGTCAAGCCGCGCAAGAGCGCTAACGTGAACACCGGCGCCCCCATTGAAATCGCCGGATACAAGAAGTTGACCTTCACCCCCGACAAATCGTTGGCCGAGGTCATCAACCAACCGTTCGCCCAGTTTGAGACGGTCATGCTGTCGGATGACATGACCGACGAGAAACTCGCCGAGATTGACAAGCAGTATCCCTCGGTGGCCGCCGACAACGACGAGCCGGATGCCGCAATGCTGGACGACCAGGAACTGAGTCAGCCCGACATGCCGATGGCTCCCCTACCCGACGACCTGCCCCAGATGCAGGAGGCGGCACCCGCGCCCGAGACCGACGGGCTCCTTGATCCCATCGCCGACATCAGTCCTGCCGAGCCCGCAAAGCCGGAGCCGAAGCCTGTTGAGCCGAAACCTGTCGAGCCGAAACCTGTCGAGCCGGAGCCCGTTAAGCCGGAGCCGGAGCCTGTCAAACCCGAGCCAACGCCTGTTAAGCCCGAGCCGAAACCCGTTGAGCCAAAGCCTGTGGAGCCGGAGCCCAAACCCGTGGAGCCCGTCAAGCGCAAGCCGATGCTGGTGGGTATTCCCATCGATGGGCCCAGTCAACCCGTACCTCAAGAGGAAAAGCCCGAGGAAGTCATTCCTGACCGGCGCTTCTACCGTCCCGAGCCGCGTAACGTCTATACGCCGACGCCCGAACAGATCGAGGAAGCGTCACGCAAGCCCGACCGCCGATGGCTGTGGGCCTTGCTGGGAGTGATTGCGACAGCCCTGGTATTCTGGGGCATCCTGAAGGGTTGCGGCAGCGGCATCACCGAGCCCGAAGAGCACATCGCCGTGCAAGCCGACACTCTGGTGGACCTTGAGGACGACGGTGCCGACAAGGCCGATGTCCAGGCTAAGGAAGAGCCCAAGGCCAAAGAAGAAAATAAAGCCGCCGAGACAAAGAAGGTCGAGGAAAAGAAGGTCGAGGAAAAGAAGGTCGAGGAGAAAAAGCCCGGACCTAAAGCCGAGGAGAAGAAAGCCGAGCCTGAAAGCAAGGCCAAACCCGACAGCAACACTGACGCCGCCAAGGGCGGAAAAGAGGTCACCGATGTGGTCACGTCACAGATTGTGTTGAGTACCCTTGCCGAGAAGCACTACGGCAGCCCGTGGTTCTGGGTATATATCTACCAGGAGAACAAGAACAGGGGCATCATCTCGGACCCGAACAACATCCGTCCCGGCACCAGGGTGGTCATCCCGCCTGCCAAGAAATACGACATCAACCCCAACGACAAGGCAAGCCTCAAGAAGGCGCAACGCTTGTCATGGGAAATCCTGAATGGGAACTAAACCCCACCGAATCGACCTATAGGTCATTTTGCAGGATACAAGAAAAGCCTGTAGAGCCAAAATGCACTGGCTTTACAGGCTTTTCATTTATTATCATTAGGGTGTTCGGGGAAAATGCAGACCGAAAGTCAGCACGGCGCTGCAAAACTCCACTTGACGTAGTTTTAATGCTAATCTATCGAATGAAGCCAATTATTATAATAAATTCGCATTCAATTAGTTGAATTAGTGAAATTTGCATTAGCCCCGCAGGGTTTGGGTCAACTTCTATATCATTGCTTTTTATTTTCAAACGAGTTTCATCACGCGTTTCATCTCCAGGTTTTCATAGCCCTCGGGGCAATGGGTTGAGAGATAAACGGTGGAATGGGCGGCAATGAACTCGCGCACGCGGTCGAGCGTCTCGCGGGCTGCCTGGAGGTCCTCAAACACGATGCTGAGTTTGTTGGCCTTGAGCGCGGCGTCGCAATAGGTCACATCGCCATGAAACATATAGAACAGGTCGCCGTCCTCGAGGATAACGATGCTGTTGCCGCGGGTGTGCCCCTTGGCCTCGATGAACCACAGGCCGCCGGCAACCTGCATGGCGTTGGGGAAGTTATGATAGGCCTCGCCATAGCCAGCGCGGACGATATTGTCGCCTTCCAGTTTCATGGCGTCGGCATCCTCGGGTGCAATATACACCTTAGCGTTGGGAAATTCACCGATGCAGTCGCTGTGGTCGTTGTGCTTGTGGGTGATGAGGATCTTGGTCACCTGCTCGGGTTTGTAGCCAGTGGCAGCAAAGGCCTCCATATAGTCGGCCATCTTCTCACCCATATATAGCGGAGCGCCATACTTCTTGGCCGGGGCGGCATAGCCTGTCTTGAAGCCCGTGTCAATCAGGATCACCTCATCGCCGGTGTCGATGAGGAAGTTCTGCAAGCTGCTGCGATAGATGATTTGCTCGTCGAAGGCTTCCCTGCCTTCCTCGCCGCCAAAGGCGAACGGCTGGTTCATGAAACCGCCGTCAAACATGCGAATTGCTTTGATTTTCATAAGGAAATACTGTTTGATGGTTGAAAAATATGTGTTCTTAAAAATTGTTCTTGAGCCACAGGGTGTAGTAGCGGGACTCGCCCTCGCCAAAGCCTCCGCCCTCGGTCTTCAGTTTCCATTTTGACTCGTCCTTCCAGAGTTCAGGGCTCAGCTCTGTGCCACCGATGGTTATTGACTTCACGTAATCCCACATGGGGACAATCCATTCCTCGCGGTACAGTCCGCTCCACTCATATTCAGCCCATAGAAGCTGATTGGGGGGAATCGTTGCCACCAGATCACTGTCGGCCTCATGATAGACAGCCACGCTGTCATTTTCCTGAACCGTGTATCCCTTAAAGGAGGAAATCATGATTTCCTTGTAGAAGGTTATCGTGACCGTGTCGGTCGTCATGTTTCGTATGGTATATTCCACCGATGACAAGGGGTCACATGACGCGAGCGACATGAGCGTGACAAGGCTTACGACCCAATATATTTTACATTTTTTTTTCACGCTGCAAAGATACTACTTTTTTCACTACCGAAAACAGTAGTTTTTTTGTCATTTTTTTATACAAAGGTATAGTTTTCGATAGTAAATCATTATATTTGCACATTCGAAATTAATGATTACATTTAATTTCATCAACTACATTAACCTATCATAATTAACTCGATTAATTATTTGTTTATTATCAACAATATTTTATTCGTATTAATCAACCAAATTTTTAACATTATGAAGAAATTATCAGTACTTTTGGTTGCTCTCGCAGTGGCTGTCAGTGCATCGGCAGGCGTCAGCCTGAAGGCACAGCGCACCGTGCGCAGCAACAAGGTCATCAACACCGAGATGACAAAGTTCAAGGTGAGTGACTTGAAGTCCAAGGCCGACTTCAAGGTGATCAACACCCAGCCCGAGGGCGAGCTCAAGAGCTACCTTCGCTCTGGCGAGGCCATCTATGCCAGCGGCAGCTCCATCTATTACGGTGAGCAGTCCAACGGCCGCATGGACATCGTCTTTGGCGAGAACAATGTGGTTTATCTGAAGAACATCCTCTACAACTGCGGCGCTTTCTTTGGCGACAACTGGGTTGAGGGTACCATCAACGAGGAAGGCACCGAGATCACCGTTCCCCTGGGACAGTCGATCTACTGGAGCGACAGCTACCAGGCCGACGTAGTTCTAGCATGGGGCTCGACCGCCGTTGCCTATGACGAAGAGGGCAATCCCTACATCGAGTTCATCCCCGACACCCGCACCACCGAGGTGGTTTACACCATCGACGGCGAGACCATCACCGGTCCCCAGGGCGTAGCTCCCGTTGAGGATGAGGCCAACGAGTGGTGGCGCTTTGAGGCTACCGGCCTGAGCTGTTACTGGACTGACGACGACTCGTTCGGCGGCTTCATGGAGTGGGGCACCACCTTCACCGAGACCGAGCCGTTCGTTGCTCCCACCGTTATCACTGAGATTCCCGAGGGTTGCGAGATTAACCTGTACTACCGCACCAGCGGTTACATCGCCAACAGCATCTTCGGCATCATGAACGGTATGACCGACGGCAAGTTCCAAGTTGCCTTCGCCAACGACGGCACCGTTTACATCCAGAATCCCTCATGGTGGCATGACAGCTATGGCAGCTGGGTAAAGGGTACCTTTGATCCCGAGACCAACATCATCACCATTCCCGTTGGCCAGTACCTGACCTACAACGAGAGCTATCAGTATGGTATCCAGCTGATGTGGGGCTATACCGATGTTGTTGAAACTGTAGATGAGGAAGGCAATCCCGCTTACAGTCTGAATTATGCTATTGACGAGCGCGCTACCGAGATCCAGTTCATGGTTGATGGTGATTACCTCCACCTGGTTGGCTCTTATGGTGACATCAATGCTGACTTCCCCAACGACTACGTTGCTACGGGTATGATGACCGTCTACAGCGACGACCTGAGCATGACTTCTCTCGAGTTCACCAACGTTGAGGATCCCTTCGGCACGATCGTGAACCTCGTTCCCGCCGTTCCCGCCGATCCCACCGCTGATGATTGGTACGATGCCGGTAACGAGAACGGTTACACCCGCTTCGACTTCACTCTGCCCACCACCGACGTGGACGGCAACCCCATTGATCCCGAGTTCATCAGCTACAGCATCTTCACCGATGACGACCAGATCTTCACCTTCGATGCTGCAACCTATGACTACGATCTCACCGAGGATATGACCGAGATTCCTTACGACATCTTCAATGGCGGTTATGACTTCGGCACCAACCACGTTTACTTCTACCGCACCAACACTGGTTACAACCCCTTGTTCCAGGATCGTATTGGTATCCAGGTATTCTACACCATTAATGGTGTGAAGAATGCCTCCAACATCGTTTACTTTGAGGTTGTTCCTCCCACGCCCGCCGTGCCCGCCAACCCGACGGCCGACAGCTGGAGTGACTGCGGTGACGAGAGCGGTTACAGCCGCTTCGGCTTCACCCTGCCCACCACCGACGTGGACGGCAACAAGATCGAGCAGATGTTCCTGAGCTACAGCATCTATCTGGACAACGACGAGCTCTTCATGTTCCTGGCTGACGACTACTCAGATCTGCCTTACAACATGACCGAGATTCCTTACGCTATCTGGAGTGACGGTTGGGACTTCTACAAGGGCGCTGTTTACTTCTATCGCACCAACGAGGGTCAGAACGGCGAGGAGCCTCTGTTCCACCACCAGATTGGTATCCAGGTTCACTACACCGTTGACGATATCAAGAACTCGAGCGACATCGTTTACCTCGAAGTCTTCCCCGACACCAAGGTTAACGAGATCAACGCCGGCAAGACTGTTGCCAACGTACGCTACTTCAACATGGCCGGTCAGGAGATGGCTCAGCCCCAGGGCATGACCATCCAGGTTACCACCTACACCGACGGCACCAGCAGCGCCGCTAAGGTTGTGAAGTAAAGACACTGGAAGCATCTAGCTTTTAGATGATATTTTCAGGCGGCCCGCCAATACGGGTCGCCTGATTTTTTTATTAGGAACGATACGGAAGTTGGCCCAAATCCTGCAGGACCAATGCAAATTTCACTAATTCAACTAATTGAATGCGAATTTATTTATTTTAAACAAACTACGAATTTCGCAAATTAAACAAATTGGCATCCGCGTTCAATTACGCCAGATTACACGAATTGCGGCCACGCCAAGGCGAGGCCCTACCTGCCAGCGACCGGGTACGGTTCTTCTAAGAAAAATGCCTGCATTTTTCGGACTGGAGAACCGCCCCCCGTACCCACAAAATACTAGAAAAATTAGATATAATTCGAAATTCGCATTAGCCCCGCAGGGGTTTGACAGCACTGAGTATAGGCTGGGCCACAACAGCTATATCTTTGATTTTTTTGTTTTTTTTGTTATTCTCTTGCCAAAATCCAAAAAAATAGTAACTTTGCATCGTTTTTTTTACAAGAATCAGTGTTTCTTGTTGTAGGATAGATCTAGAAATCTACTTTTATTATTATAGTTTTTTTATTAACATTTTATTCATTCATTTATTATGAAGAAATTCTTTACTTTTATTGCTGTTGCCGGTATGGCTCTCGCCGCACAGGCAAATGTTCTGACCGTTGCTGATCCCGCCAGCGTTGATGATGCATGGTACTCTGGCTATTCGCCCATCTGCGGTCTGTATTGCGACACCTATGGCACTCAGGTTCAGCTCATCTATTCGGCCGACATGCTTGCTGAGATGGCTGGTAACCAGATCACCCAGGTTCGTTTCTACACCCTGAACGATTTTTATGAGAACAACGGTTACGGTGCTTCTACCGATGTTACCGACTACATCAACTTTGAGAATGCCAAGATTCAGCTCTCCCTCAAGGAGGTTGACGAGGCTGGCTTCACCGAGGTTGCTGCCATTACCGGTGCTACCATCGTTGCTACCACCGTTCCCGTGAAAGGCGATACCTACCTGACGTTTGAACTTGACGAGCCGTTCACCTACAATGGCGGTAACCTGATGGTTGAGACCCTCGTTATCGAGGAGGGCAGCTGGGGTGCTACCTATTTCATTGGCTCGAGCACTGATCCCGTAATGTGCGGCTATTATGACATCGCTGGCGAGGCCGACCTGAGCAGCTTCATGCCCAAGACCAGCTTCACCTATGAGGCCGGCACGACTCCCGTTGAGCCCACCGAACTGACCGCCGCTCCCACCTTCAACGGCTACACCACCGACGGTATCCACGCTTACTTCGTTGAGATCGTTCCCACCGAGCCCAGCGTAATCTACTACCGTGTTCAGTATCAGGATGGTGAGTTCACCGATTGGGCTGTTTATGAGGACATCCTGAGCTTCACCGGTGATGGCAAGTACCGCATTGAGGCTTACGCTGTTGCTGACGGCAAGCTTCCCAGCTACGAGATCGCTTATGAGTTCGTTGTAAGCCCCGCTACCGGCCTGAGCGAGATGAACGCCGACAAGGCTGTTGCTGGCGTACGCTACTTCAACATGGCTGGTCATACCACCTACACCGACGGCACCACCAGCACCGCTAAGGTTGTGAAGTAAGACTTTAAACCATGAGCTTCAGCCATTAGGCTCAAGCTGATTGATAATTACGGCAGGGACGCAAAAATTTGCGCCCCTGCTTGTATATATCAGGCTTATTTTGTAATTTTGTGGTATGGACAAGAACAAAACTTACGAACTGCTCTTGAAGCAAGTCGAGAGCCTCATCGAGGGCGAGGATAATCCCGTGGGACAGCTTGCCAATGCCGCGGCCCAGCTCCAGGAGACGATGGGATGGTGGTGGACCGGATTCTATATCGTCAAGGGCGACACGCTGCAGCTGGGACCGTTCCAGGGCCCCATCGCATGCTACAACATCAAGCGCGGGCGCGGTGTGTGCGGCACGGCTTGGCAGGAGAACCGCACTATCGTCGTCCCCGACGTGGAGCAGTTCCCCGGTCACATCGCGTGCAGCAGCCTCTCGCGCAGCGAGATTGTGGTTCCCCTGCGCGACAAGCAAGGCCAAGTCACCGCCGTGCTCGATATCGACAGCAAGGACCTGGCCACATTTGACGACACCGACGCGCAGTGGCTCGAGCAGATTTGCCGCGTCATCGAGCGCCACGTCAACCTCCCTTAATTCAAGTTTGCAACGTTAATCCCGAGAACACAGCATGAGCTACGAACCATTAGCCGAGCGCCTGCGGCCACGGTCGCTCGATGACTACATCGGCCAACGTCACCTCGTGGGCGAGGGTGCGGTGATCCGCCGCATGATCGAGAGCGGCAGCATCTCGTCGTTCATCCTGTGGGGACCTCCCGGCGTGGGAAAGACCACGCTGGCCCGCATCATTGCCGAGCAGACCCAGGTGCCGTTCTACACCCTCAGTGCGGTGACATCGGGGGTAAAGGACGTGCGCGAGGTGCTGGACCGTTGCCTGGCCGATGCCCGTAGCGTCTTTTCTAAGGGTCGCCCCATCCTGTTCATCGACGAGATCCACCGCTTCAACAAGTCCCAGCAGGACTCGTTGCTCGGTGCTGTCGAGCGGGGCACGGTGACGCTCATCGGTGCCACGACCGAGAACCCCTCGTTTGAGGTCATCCGCCCCCTGCTCTCGCGCGCCCAGGTATACGTGCTCAATCCGCTGGACCGTGACGACCTGCTGCAGCTGCTCGACCACGCCATCAAGACCGACAAAGTGCTCTGCCAGCATGAGGTCAAGGTCGAGCAGACCGAGGCCCTGCTGCGCTTTGCCGGCGGGGACGCGCGCAAACTGCTCAACATCCTCGACCTCATCCTGCAGTCGCTGCAACCCGGCGAGCCGATGGTCATCAGCGACGAGATCGTCACCAGCCGCCTGCAGCAGAACCCCCTCGCCTTTGACAAGGGCGGCGAGATGCACTACGACATCATCTCGGCCTTCATCAAAAGCATACGCGGCAGCGACCCCGACGCGGCGGTCTATTGGCTGGCAAGGCTCATTGCCGGCGGCGAGGACCCGAAGTTCATCGCCCGTCGCCTGTGCATCCTCGCGGCCGAGGACATCGGCCTGGCCAACCCCAACGCCCTGCTGCTGGCCAACGCGACATTTGACATCATCAACAAGATCGGGTGGCCCGAGGGACGCATCCCCCTGAGCGAATGCGCCATCTACCTGGCCACCAGCGCCAAGAGCAACAGCGCCTACCTCGCCATCGACGACGCGCTGGCCCTCGTGAACGAGACGGGCAACGCTCCCGTTCCCCTGCACCTGCGCAACGCCCCGACCGGGCTGATGAAGCAACTGGGATACGGAAAAGATTACCGCTACGCCCACGACTTCCCGGGACATTTCGTCATGCAGCAGTACATGCCCGAGGAACTGCACCATCCCCAAATCTGGCACCCCCAGGACAACCCAGCCGAGAATCAGATGACTGCACGGCAACAGGCCCGCTGGGGCAAAAATGCAGGGCACGGACCAGAAGAAAATCATTAAACAATCACTTGAAGATACTGGTTGCAAATCGCTATGGCACAGACTGCAAAAATCGGTAAAGAAGGAGAAAAAGCCGCTTGTGATTTCCTCATCGCCCGGGGCTATACCGTGCGCGAGACCAACTGGCGCATGGGGCACCTCGAGATTGACATTGTCGCCCAGGAGCCCGCAGCCAATCGCCTGCACATCATCGAGGTCAAGACCCGCACGGGCGACACCACCCACTACGACCCGATGAAGGCCATCAACGCCCGCAAGATACGCAATCTGGTTAACGCCGCCAACGGCTACATCAGCCTCTACCGCCTGCCCCTGTCAGTCCAATATGACGTCATGATCATCACCGGCATCGCCCCCAACCTCACCATCCACTTCATCCCCAACGCCTTCCAGCCCCCACTCCGCTCCATCCGCTAACCCCTCGCCCAGAGTCGTCCAAAGGGACGGTTCTTTTGGACGAAAAAATCAAATTTTTCGTCCAAAAGAACCGTCCCTCCGAACGAAATCATTTTGGGAATGATACGCGGCAACTTTGCCGTTTCACTCGTTCATTTTATCTAATGCATACTTAGCCCTTCGAACAGCAGAATAATCGACACTAAGTATGCGGGCGAGCTGACGCATACCCACACCCGCTAGTAGAGCACTTTGCATTAGACCTGCTCTATCCGCCTCCTCCATCTTAGGTACATCATCTATGCTCATTCCTTGAGGCAGCATGTCATTTATCTTGTTCAACGCGTCATCATTAGATAAACGACGACTGGATAAAATCGGGTTATCATGAGAATATGCCTCATTCACTTTTAGTACCAGTTCACACAACTCATCACGGCTCATCCCAGCAAAAGGCACAGAAAATTCACAAATGGATTGCGGAAGCAAATCCCTGCTCAAGTATTCATGCCAACTGCTCCATCGATAATCGTCGGGAGTAGCAACCATGCCAGCCTCTACTGGATTCTGATGGATATACCGCAACAGCGTTACGAAATAGCCTACATCTTGAACCGGCTCGCTCTTGAATCGTCCTTCAAAAAGTGGTCCTCTGCGGTCATAATGCTTATTATAGTAACTCACATAGGCTATTCCTATCCGCTTCATCACGGTTCCAATATCCTCAGTGCCCTCTTTAATCAGCAAGTGCACATGATTCGGCATAAGACAATATGCATAAATCTTGCACCCGGACTCCATCAGCTCACCGTTTTCTTCTTTTGGAGAGACTACCGTTTTTAAGATTTTCTCAAATTTGAGATAGTCAATCTCTCCATGAAATATTCTATCTCTATTAATACCCCTTATCATCACATGGTATACTCCTGTTACACTTATTTCACGACTTCGTCTAGGCATTTTATCTCTCCTTAACTGGTTAATAATTACTAAGTGGCAAAATTACAATTAATAATACTGCAAGACAAATTCTTTAACCAGTTTTCGCCATGGAGGGACGTTTTTTCGTTCAGGGGGACGGTTCTTTTGGACGAAAAATTTGATTTTTTTCGTCCAAAAGAACCGTCCCCTTGGACGAAGTTATTTGTTGGAGTTGCGGACTTGGCTGGGGGCCATACCGTAGTGTTGCTTGAAGACGCGTGAGAAGTAGGCGACGTCCTGGAAGCCGCACTGGTCGGCGATGTCGCCGATGAGGCAGTCGGGGTTGTTGTGCAGCAGGCGCATGGCTTTTTCCATGCGCAGCTGGGTGACATAGGCGGGCACGCTCTTGCCGGTCAACGCCTGGATGCGACGCCGCAGCTGTGTCTCACCCATCTTGAGCTTATGGGCTATCTTGTCGAAGTCGAGTTTCGAGCCGTTGGCAAACTGCTTATCGACCTCGGTGGCAAAGTCGGCCAGGAATCGGATATCATCCTGCTGGCTAGCCATATCGTCTTGTCCGGAAATAGCCACCGGAACGGCTTGCTGGTGGCGTGTCACCGATTCGACCAACGAGCGGCGGCGCTGCAACAGGTGCGACACCCAGATGCGGAGCTCGTCCTTGGCAAACGGCTTGACCATATAGACATCGGCTCCCGCCTCGATGCCGCGAATGCGGTCGGCCTCACTCGTGCGGGCGCTGAGCACGATAATGGGGGTGTCACACACGCTAGGTGAACGGCGCACACGGCGACACAGCTCGAGGCCATCCATGAGCGGCATCTTCACGTCGGTGATAATCACGTCGGGCACAAGGTCTTGGGCCTTGGCCAGTCCCATCTCGCCGTCGGTGGCATAGTGCACCACATAGTCCTTGCCCAGTGTTCGTCCCACGATACGCGCCACATCGATGTGGTCCTCTACCACCAGCACCACGGGCAGGTCAGACGGGTCGGTAGGCGTGGTGGTGTCGTGCGACCTGTGGAGCAAATTCCTAACCCTGTCGCGCACAGGCTCCACCTTCATCTCGAGACGCTGCTTTGTTCCGCTGACGTGCTTGCTGGGCACGGTCACGGTGAATACTGCGCCATGTCCGCTCATGCTGTCCACGGCTACAGTGCCTCCCATGGCCATCGTCATATCACGCACGACGGTCAACCCGATGCCGATGCCGTCGACAATCTGCTCGGCGGCGGCAGACCTGTAGAACGGCTCGAACACGTGAGGCAGATCGGTCTTACTGATACCCATGCCGTCGTCGGCCACACGGATGGTACATTTATCGCCATCCACCTTGGAGGTGACGATAATCTTGCCGTAGTCGCGGCTATAGTTGATGGCATTCTCGATGAGGCTGCCGATGATTGTGTTCAGGTAAGACGGCACGATATCGATGTCCACATCGCTCTCGCGGGGGGCATAGGTGAGCTCGATGTGCCGGTTGACGCACTGCTCGCGATAGCTCTCGATGACCATCCTCAAGAAGGCCACGATGTCGCCGGTGCGCCATTCGGGGTCAGTGAGGGCGCTGCGCACACTACCGACCTGCAGGATGCGGTCGACGAGCGTGAGCAGGTTCTTTCCCTGCCGCTCGATGACCTCGGTGTTCTCGCGGCTGACAGTGACCTGGCCTGACGGGTCCTCGGTCACCATCTCGTCGATGGCGCCCATGATGGCAGACAGGGGGCTGCGCAGCTGGTGCACGACATTGGTGAAGAAGAGCGAGCGTGTCTCCTCGACCTGACACATGAGCCGCTGGGTGCGGGCACGCACACGCATGGCATACATGAGGGCCGCAATCACTGCGGCAGACATGATCAAGAGCATGACGAGGAAAGTCAGCTGCATGTTGCGCATGCGTTTCAGATTGTTGATATCACGGTTGAGCACATCCACCTCGCCGCTCTGTCGCCCACGCTCGTAGTCAGAGCGCTGGGCACGCATTTCCTCGTCGGTCTTGAGGCCGTGGATGCTGTCATACAACTCGGTACTCTTGATGTAATACTCCAGTGCGCCCTTGGAGTCGCCGGCCAGCAGTGAGAGCTCATAGTGGAGCATGCTGGCCTCGGCTTGATATTCCTTGCTGCCGATGCGCTCGGCCTCGGCTTCGGCCTCGTTGAGGTAGCGCTGCGCCTCTTCTTCCTCGCCAAGCAGGATATTGACGCGCGCGAGCGCGAGGCAGGAACTCAACCAGTGCCAGTTGTCAGCCAGGTTCTTGAGCTGGTCATAGGCCAATTCGTACTCCTCGATGGCGTGCGAGAAACGGCGTCCGTCCTCGTGCAGCTCGCCGAAGTGCATGTGGCACAGGGCCACGCCCAGTTCACTGCCAGCCAATTGATTATATTCCAAGCTCTTGCGGTGATAGACCCAAGCCGAATCAAGTTCGCCGATGCTGCGCTTGATGCTTCCCAGGTTGCTATAGTTGATGGCTATGCCGAGGTTACGCTCGAGTCGTCTCTCGCCGTCAAGGGCGACACGCAGGACGCTGTCGGCGACGGCATAGTTACACAGTTCTATCTCGATGTTGCCGATGCCGTTGAGCGTTGCCACCCGCACCTTGAGCATCTCGTCGCTGTCGCGTCCGCTGAAGTTGTCACACAATTTCAGCGCCTGGTAATGGTAACCGTTGGCGCGGCTCAGGTCACCAATGCGACGATAGTTGGTGCCCAGGTTATTCAGCGCCAGCGCCATCTCGACCGTGTCGGACAGCGCCGAGGCGACCTCCAGGCCGGCATTGTGCGCCACAACGGCCTCGTCGAAGCGCGACTGGTTGCGCAGCAGTCGTCCCTGGTAGCGCAGGGCTATCATCTCGCTCTGGGCATCGTTCTGCTCGTGGGATTGCCGCACCACTGCCGCCAGTGAGTCCACGTCGCCGATGCGGCCGAGCAGGCTGTCGAGTTGCTGGTAACGGGCATCTTTGGCATGTTCGGTGACCGGTGCATGGCGGCATCCGGGCAGCACAACGGTCAACAAGACAACAACGGCACCTATCGCAAGGCGACGCATCATCCTAAGAAGGCCAAAAACCGAACCACAATTTTTCATCAAAGGTGATGATAGTAATGTCATTAAAATGATTATAAAGCACAAAAATAATGTGTTTTTTTTAATTTTAGCCCTTTTCGTGTGTCAAATTTATTCATCATTAACGCTTTTCGGCATTTTCGGGCATACATTTGACATTAATCAGCAGTTTTTTTCTTCAATGTGGGTCGAGAATCACGGAAAATGCGTAACTTTGCAGTTTGTATGACAGAGCAGAAAAAGAGCATCTATCAGCGGGCGGGCGAATGGGGCATTCCATTCGGCCTGTACTTGGCATGCGCCGCGTTGGCATCAATTTTTGCCGACTGGTTTCAGCCATTGGCCTTCATCTTCATGATCCTGCTGCTGGCAACGCCCGTGGTGGTGTACTACTTCCAGCGCCGCAAGTTCATCGAGGATGACGGTTTCACCGAGCACGCCGCCCTGTGGATGCTGGGCATCCTGCTGTTCATCCTGGGTTCGGTTATCTCGGGATTCATCGTCTATCTGGTGGTGCAATTTTTCCGTCCCGAATTCTTGTACGAACAAGCCGATGCCGCCATCAAGATGTATAGCGAGATACCGCAGATGCAGGACAGCGAGTTGTTAAAAGTGCTGCAGCAAATGGTGGACAAACGTATGCTGCCGACGCCCATCGAGATGGTATTCAATGCCTTCTGGTTTGTCACGTTCTTTGGCTCGATACTCAGTGCTGTGACGGCATTCATCGCCCGTCGTCCGCTCAAGCGTTATCGCCGTTGACAATATTAAAAAGGAATAAAGAAAAACTGTACAATAATTCAAGACACGATATGGACATTTCAGTAGTGATCCCCTTGTTTAATGAGGCCGAATCCCTGCCCGAGCTGGCACAGTGGATCGAGCGCGTCATGGACGAGAACGGTTTCTCCTATGAGGTGCTGTTCATCAACGACGGCAGCACCGACGACTCATGGAACGTCATCAAGGGACTTCACGACAAGAACCCGCGCATGAAGGGCGTTTCCTTCAGGCGCAACTACGGCAAGTCACCGGCCCTGAACACCGGCTTCAATCGGGCACAGGGCGATGTCGTCATCACGATGGACGCCGACCTCCAGGACAGCCCCGACGAGATTCCCGAACTCTACCGCATGATTGTTGAGGACGGCTACGACCTGGTGAGCGGCTGGAAAAAGAAACGCTATGACCCGCTCAGCAAGACCATCCCCACCAAGCTGTTCAACGCCACGGCCCGTCGCGTGAGCGGCATCCACAACCTGCACGACTTCAACTGCGGCCTTAAGGCTTATCGCAAAGAGGTTGTCAAGCACATCGAGGTCTATGGCGACATGCACCGCTATGTGCCCTATCTGGCCAAGAACGCCGGCTTTGCCCGCATCGGCGAGAAAGAGGTCAAGCACCGCGCGCGCAAGTACGGCACGACCAAGTTTGGCCTCGACCGCTTTGTCAACGGCTACCTTGACCTGCTGACCCTCTGGTTCCAGGCCAAGTTCGGTGTGAAGCCGATGCACTTCTTCGGTCTGCTCGGCAGCCTGATGTTCCTGCTCGGTTTCATCGCCGTCATCGTTGTCGGCGCCATCAAGCTGTACAACATGCACAGCGGCAACAGCTACCGTCTGGTCACCGATTCGCCTTACTTCTACCTGGCCCTGACGTCGATGCTGCTGGGAACCCAACTCTTCCTTACCGGATTCCTGGGAGAGCTTATCATCCGCCACAGCAACGACCGCAACCACTACGAGATCGGTGAGGAAATCAAGGACGAGCAAAACAAGGAAACCGTCGCCGCCATCGCGCCGCGCATCCATGGCAACGGCTTGCCCGAACCCGAGGCAAAGCCCGTATCGGTTGAACGCAAAGCCGTCATCGACACACCCTGATGAAACACATTTTCCACATAGTCCTGGCCACCGTCGCCGTGTGCATCGCCCTAACGGCATGCAGCGACAACACCTGTAACGACAACGGCAGCAGCCTGCCGCTGGCCCAGTGCTATGTAGGCAATGCCCAGCAGACCATCAGCGGCCTCACCGTCAAGGGCATCAACGTGCCTGGCGACAGCTTGCTGGTGTCGTCGGCCTCGTTAAAGGAGATTTACCTGCCCCTGCGCGCCAGCGTCAGCACCACCAGCTACCAAATCAGCCGCTCAAGGGCCGAGAGTGCCACCGTTAACGACACCGTCACCATTAATTATCAAGCCATTGAATTCTTCCACTCCATTGAGTGCGGAGCCATGTATAACTTCGACATCCAGGACGTGAGCTGCACCAAACACGGCATTGACTCGGTGGTCGTGCTCTCGACCCTCGTCACCAACTCCCGCATCCCAGCGTTGCGCATCTACTTCAAACAATGACGCGGCAATCGACACATCACACCCTAAGCCTGAAGGTCATTAAGAGGACGGTCCTCCTGATGGCGCTGCTGGTGTCGATGGCCTTCAGTGCGGGCGCTCAAGAGCCTGACAAACGGCACGTTACGCCCGTCAAGCCCGAGACCAACAAGGTGCAGCCGCCTCCCAAGGGTACCGACGAGAAAATCATCCAGCAATACATCAGCGGTGACAGTGCCGAGGCCGTTGCCGAGGCCCGCCGCGACTCGTTGCGTCGCGTCTATCACCATTACCCGCTGTTGACCGACCTGTCAATCGGTATCGACATCTCCAGCCCGCTGCTCAAGGTCTTCGGGCAGAGCTACGCCAACACCGGCATCCATGCGACGCTCAATATGTGGAACCGCTTGCAGCCCACTGTCGAGTTGGGCCTGGGTTGGGCAAAAAACACGCCCGACGGCATGAACTTCACCTACCGCTGCAAGCCGTCTCCCTACTTCAAGGTCGGTGTCAATTACAACTTAATGTTCAAGAACAGTCCTGACTATCAAGCGATTGTCGGACTCCGGTTGGGATACAGCCCGTTCTCCTATGAGGTGACCGACGTGAACTATGTCAACAACTACTGGCTCGAGTACCTCAACTTTGACCTCACCGGGCTCCATTCCCACGCCCTGTGGGGCGAGGGCGTAGTGGGCCTCAAGGTGCGTATTATTGACCGCATCTCGGTGGGCTGGCTGCTTCATTACCACGGCATCTTCAACTACGGCAAGAACGAGCACGCAAAGCCCTGGTATATACCCGGTTACGGACCGCGCGGCAGTTCGTTGGGTTTTTCATTGAGCGTGTGCTACACCCTACCCCTCCACCGAGAGGAACCCGCTCCCGCCAAGACGACATCCACCACCCCTTAACATACTATTGAACAATGAAGATACGCCCCATCAACAGGACAAAGAGCGGTCCCAAAATGGTCATTCCACGCCTCGTGCCGCCCGCCCAACCCGGTTGGTACAAGCGGTTCAGGCAACTTGCCGCCCGTGCCGACAAGCGCTTCAAGGTCAAGTAACCCAGTTTTGCCCATGACACCCGCCAGCCGACATCTGCCCCTGCTGCTGTGCTGCCTGATGGCTGCGGCCATTGCGGCATGCGGCGGTGACGAGCCGAGCGATAACCGTCCCGGCAGACACGGCCACGACACACCCACCGATACCACCGGCAACACCACCCCCTCAGACACCATCCATAACCCGACGGACACCACGCCGAGCGACCCGCCACGGCCCACCATCACGGTGACCGCGCCCCGCGGCTACGGATACATGGGACAGACCATGCAGCTCACCGCCGTCGACGGCGACGGGCATTCGGTGGCCGCCACATGGACCTCCTCGCGGACCGACCTCGCCACGGTTGACGACAACGGTCTGGTTACATTTGCCAACACACGCCAGGACGGCCAAACCCTCATCACGGCAGCGGCCGACGGGGCAACCGCCACCTTGCAGCTCGATTGCCGCCAGTGGACCGTCGCCATGCACGACGGCACGCAATGGGCCATCCCCGATCTGCCAAGCGCCCATGCCGGGGACACCCTTGTCCTTACCATCACCGACTCGGCCCTGAAACTCATCAACGACGACGGTTTCAACGCCAGCTCGTGCACCTGGAGCCACAACTCCCGCAATGCTGATCCCGATGACATCGTCGCGCGCGTCTATCCTCCTGACGCCCTTAACGGATGGTGCGCACGATATGTGATCAGCACGACGGCCGCCGACGGTGCCATCATCAACATACGGGCCACGCTCGGAGCCGCCGCGTCATCACTGTCCATCGTCATTCGCAATCCCTAGGCGGGTTATCGGCGCGCAAACGCTTTTCGGTGCCTTTTGCAGGAAAATTTCACCGATTTTTCAAAAAAATTTTGTCAGTTCAAAAAAAGTTCGTAATATTGTACTCTGAAAAGCGGTAAAAAACACGCATTTTTCGTGTACAACTCTGTTTTTCAGTGGTTTATAGCTATATTTGCAACTCCTTGACGGGGTTCTTGCTGATATGGTTATGCGTATTATAAAGAACAGCTAAAAACAAAAAATATTAATTAACATTATTACTAACATTTTAACTCATTTACTATGAAGATTAAAAATTTACTTCTTTTTGCTGCAGCTGCATCGCTGAGCCTCTCTGCATTTGCAGATGACCTCGAGACCGGTGAATGGGCAGTCCTCGCTGATGGCACCCCCGCTATGGTAGGTCAGGCCACCGTGGACCACCTGTTCGTTCGTGGTGACTACGATGACATGGGCGAGATGACTACCGTTGACAACAAGGTTAGCTTCAAGGGTGGTACTCCCCAAACCGTATGGCTCTGGCTCGATGACGATCAGATCTACCTCAACGAGAAGGTTCAGGCTCTGCCCAAGTCTCTCATCAAGGACGGCGGCGCTCCTTACAACGAGATCACTTACAACTCGTTCCAGTGCGACCTCTACCTGCCGATGAGCGTGCAGATGATTAAGAGTGAGAATGAGGATGGCGACGAGATCCTGTTCGTACAGGGCGACCGTCTCCCCGGTTCAGCTGAGTTCACCTTCGGTGAGAAGGAAGAGACCAAGGTTATCGACGGTATTACCTACCGCGTTTACACCCTGATCGTTTCCAACAAGCAGAACAATGGTACCCACTTCTCGGCTCGTAACGCTACCCGTTACACCAACAACGGCGCCCTGAGGAAGGACGACGCTGCCTTGATTGGTATCTTCCTGCAGAACAACAACCAGATGGAGGCCGAGGGTCACCTCGCCGACATGATTCTCGCAAACCAGGAGTTTGGTATGCGTGAGCCGTTCATCGTAGAGCCCAAGTGGGAGCCCAATGACTACCGCTTCATCTACGGCACCGGTGGTAACAACGAGACCCAGCGCTTCCAGCTCTACAACCGCGTTGCTCTCTATGGCAGCTCGAGTGTAGTTGAGAACCTGGCCCAGAAGACCATCAACAACGTGAAGTATTACAACATCGCTGGTATGGAGAGCACCGTGCCCTTCGACGGCGTTAACATCAAGGTGACCACCTACAACGATGGTACCACCAGCACCTGCAAGGTGATCAAGTAATTTATTTCACTTGTAAACAATAAAAGCCACGGGCTCACGCCCGCGGCTTTTTTTTGCCCCGACGGCCAAGCAGGAGGCCTCGCGCTAAGGCGCGAAGCAGGGCATCCTGTTGAACGGAGATTACGGATAAAACGGAGATTACGGGGGCTACCGCGCACTGAGGTCGCACGCGAAGGCGCGAAGGCTTTTTTAGGGTATCGACGCGTGTTTAAAGGGAAAACAAGAAGTACAAGAAATACAAATTGTTGATTTTAAATAAATTATATTTCTTGTACTTCTTGTTTTCTTTTTTTTGTTGTTGTTTGACCTTGGGGCGGTGGTGTGGGTCATGCGGGGAGGAAGACGCCGGTGTTTTGGGACAGCGAGGCGTCGGGAAGGGGCGTCATGCCGTCGGCAAGGCACTCGTCCTGCATCACCAGCAGACCGATGGCTCGAGTCATCAGGATGTCGTCGTGCTTGCCTTGGCGCGCACCGTAGCGGCCGTTGCACTCGCGGTAGTCGCGCATCTCGTTGACCGCATCGAGGTCCCGCTCGATGTAACTGTGGTCCCGCACGGCCTCGATCAGCGCCGTCACAGCCATGCGCTTGGTCTTGACGTTGGTGTGAAAGCCCAGGCTCTTGCCGTCGCGCCTGTACACCCGGCCATAGACCTGGCTCACCGACTGCAGAATATAGTCGCTCTCGCCAGCCCGCGCTGCCTCGTTGGTCAGCGTGTTGCTCTCAATCACCAGCGCTGCGTCATTGTAAAACTTGGCTAACTGCATCGACTTCCACCCCAGTTGGTCATGGTCGATGTGGCCGCGCCACTGGGCAACGATGGCCGGCGGTCGCATCCTGTCGCGCATGCGCCAGACGGCAATCACCGAGTAGTCGCTACCCTCCCATCGGCCACCGACGTCCACCACGACGACATAGCGCACCGTCACCGCCGTGTGCCGCTCGGGCAGTTCCCACACATTGAGCAGCCCGTTAGACGCCTCGACCAAGTGGATACCCCGCTTGGCCGGCAAGCCCCTCTGCCCGTCGGCCTGGATGTCCCCCTTGAGCAACGGCGCCACGGTACAATCCCGCTGCAGACGATCCAATTGCTCACGCGGGAACGGATTATTGCCGCTCGTGGCGAAGGCCTCGCTCGAGGTGCTGGGATACTCTGCCATCATCAGTTCGTGGGTGCGGTACTCGCGGCGCTTGGCATGATACCAGTTGATCTGTTCGAGCGTGCGGCCGTCATGCCACAATTCCCGCTCATACTCGTCCATCTGCTCCCACAACGCCGACGGGTCATCGACGGGAAAGCGATAGATGTCGATTTCGTACCACGGCACAAACACCGGCACCTTGTCGCTGCGGTCCTGGCACGCCCGCAGCCACTCGTCGTGGAAATAGTCGCCCACACCGTTTGCCGTGGACTCGAGCACGATGACGGTGTCGGCCTTTAACGCGACGCTGCCGCACACGCTGCGCACCACGTCGTCGGGACTGTGCAGCGGGCTCTCCTGCCAGTAGGCCACCTCGCTCAGGTGGGCCATGGCGATGTCATAGCCGCGCGCCACGTCCTCGCTGCGCGAGCTGCCCGTGAGCACGAGGCAGTCGCGTTGTTCGATCTGCTGCACGTTGGGTTGGCCCTCGAGTTTGGCGAATCGCAGCGGCTGGCTCTCGTCGTCGAGCAGTTCACGCGGATAGTGGCGCAGCAGCAGATTATACATCCGCTTGATGCCCTTGCTCGTGATGTGCTTATGGCCGCAGATGAGGCTGTTCCATCCGTGGTGGCGCACCAGCTGCATCCATGCCAGATACATCTGCACCAACGTCGAGCCACCCCACTGGCGAGCCTTGAGCAAAATCACACGCACTGGGCGCCCCGCCACACGCTGCTCCTCCATCGCCGCCAGCAGGCGCCGCTGCGGACGATTGAGCCTCAGTGGCACGTTGCTCCCGCTCATCTTGTCCTTGATGGTCACGCAGCGGACGCACCAATACTCAAAGTCCTCCTCGATGCGCCGTCGCTCCTGTTCCAGCGGCGGCAGCGACGCGTAGTCGGGATAGCGCGCGAGCACCGCCACGGGGATGCGGGAGCCGGCCACCTCGACACGCTCGCCCCAGCACCCCTCGCCCGTCAGCGGGTCATAGCCGCCCTGCTCGAGTTGGACCACGCGGCGCGCGTTCTCGGCCAGGATTTCATCCATATTATTATATAATGTGTTTTCCATTTCCAATTCAGCATCTGACTCCTAACTACAATAAATCCTCGTTGCCAGCAGCAGCGTGCCGCTGTGCGCCGTGCCCGTCACCGCCAGCCGCACCGTTCGCGCACGCGCCGCCACAGTCGGCGACGCCAGCGGCACATTTATTGCTCCGGCCACCGTTGTTACGCTCAGGTCGCTGTCCACAGCCATGATGCCGCGTTGCCCCACGACCTTGAGCGTCAGCTCCACCTCGTCGCCACTCACGTGCCACACCACACGCTTCAAGGCCATCCCCATCAGCTCATGCAATGCCACGGGGTGAGTGCGCCATGTGACGGGCATGACGGCGCTCTGCTCGCGTTCCAGGTCCAGCAGTGTACCGTCGTCGGTCACGGCGACGGCGTGGCGCGGGTCGCTATAGAGCTGGGAGGCGTCGACAGTGCGCTCACTCAAGCGGCCGCTCGCCATCATCACGACCGGATAGCCCGATGCAGGCATCAGCCACAACTCACTATAGGCCTCGCTCCATGCCAGAGCATGGTAGCCCGCATTGCGCTGCACCACCGTCACCTGGGCTCCCGACAGACGGCACAGGTGGCCATGGCGCGACACGAACCACACGTCGCGCCACGCCTCAACCGGGGCGACGCCAGTAGCGATAACCGTGCGGTCCACCAGACGCGCCTCACCCAAAGTGCCTGTCGCGCTCTGAGGGATGGCATAGATGCCGTCGTCGCTGAACACATACACCGGATAGCGGCCGAAGCCGCCCGAATACAGTGGCCGGGTCACTACCGCCAGCGTCAATGGCACGGCACCGAGCACGCTGCGGCGGTGGGACTCGGCAAGGGCGTTACCAGGCGCGCTCACGACGATGTCGCCATCGCGCGTACAGCAGTACAGGCGACCGCCGGCGCTCGTCGAACCCACAATCCCAGCCTGCGACGGCAGGTGCCCGATGGCGGCACACTGGGCCGTCGTCAACGTCAGCGGAACGGAGGGGGTCACAAAGTCGGCCCCCGTCATCCCCTGCGACACAGGGGCCGTGGCTGCCAGATGCCATGGGGACGAGGCCAGATCCATCGCGATAGCTGCGGCACTGCGGCGCGACAGCCCCATCTCCAGCACATACTCGCGTGCGCCTATCGTGCGCGTCAGGCAACGGTAGTCGAGCGTGCGGCTCGATGTGATGAGCCTTGCGGCATCGGTAACCAGCACGTCGATGCTCTTGACCAGGGGCAACCACTCGGCAGCGACACCGCCGGTCACGTTGACACCGATGCTGTAGTGTGCCATCGACAGCACCGCCGCTTGCGTTCCTGTAAAGCCATTGCTCCCGTTATCGACGAGGGCAGCGATGCGGTCGGCATTGGACAGCGTGACATCGCCCAGGCGGACGGGGTCGCTCATCCACAGGTAGCTGTCATCCCACAGCCGTACGGCCCAGCGCGCCAGCAGCGGCGCGGCATAGCGGCCCTCGGCGGCGATGTCGGTGCTCAGGGCGTTCCAAGCCGAACGCAGCAAGGCGGACAGCGCGGTAATGTCGGCATCGGCCAGTGGAGCCTGCCACTGGCTGTAGGGCTCGGCAAATGGCGTGGCGGGAATGACGGCAGAGGACGTGGCGACCTGTTCGGTCAACGTCAGTGACGGGATGGCCGACGACGGGTCGAGCACGGTCCACGCCCCACCGCGGTGCGCCAGATAGGTCAGCCCGGTATCAGTCACCACTACAATCAGTTCGCCTATAGCGTGAGCTCCCACCACCGAGCCACTCACCACAGCTACCGCGGCGTTGTCCACCTTGATGGTAGTACCCGCACATGTCACACGGTGCCCGTCGGCAATCAGCAGCAGTCGGTCACCTACCGACAGTGCGCCCACCGTGGCGGGCCGACCCGTCACCTGCAGCGACTGCTCGCACTCGCGCACGTTACGCGCCAGCACGGCCTCGCCCTCTTGCGCCGCCTCACCATTGGCCAGCGGCGTCATTGCCCGGGGTGTCACCCGGATTTGTTTCATTGCTTGATGTTTGTTCATGGTAATTTCTCATGATTTAAAGGTTCAACAATAACGTTTTGACATGCAAAGGTACATACCGCCCGCTGCGCTCCACAAGCACAAAAAGCACACACGACACATCGCCGACGCCCCCTCCTGCTCAAGACCAACAACAACAAAATTTTAAAATAAGAAAACAAGAAATACAAGAAAAACAATTTATTGAAAATCGGCAATTTGTGTTTATTGTACTTATTGTTTTCCCTTTAAATGCGCGTCGAAGGCCTAAAAAGCCTTTGCGTCTTCGTGCCTTAGCGTGGGGTAATAGTGTTGAGAGAGCAAAAAAATTGGGGGCAGGTGCCCTTGCGGGTCCTGCCCCCATAAATGGGATGAAAAATTATCTGTTTTCTAATTCTTCACTTCCTTTAATTAGCTATTCTGAACCTTGGTGATCAGCATGGTAACGTCGGTTACGTTGATGATACCGTCGTTGTTCATGTCAGCATAGTCAGCGTTGATGTTGCTGTAGTTGTCGTTCAAGACAGCGTTGATCAGCATGGTAACGTCGGTGATGTTAACCACGCCGTCGGTGTTCACGTCACCAAGCTCATAAGCGGCAGCGAGAGCGGGAACGGTGTACTCGTCACCAACAACCTCACTCAGGTTCTTACCAATGTTGTAACCATCGGCAATAGCAGCGATGTAAACAACCTGATCTTCCTCGGTACGAACTACAGTGTAGGGGTTCTCGATCATCTCAGTCAGCTGACCGGTGGTCGGATCGAACAAGAACAAGTAAACATCAGCACCATCGGTGGAAACACCGGTGAAGGTGTAAGCATCATCACCCTCGGTAACTACGATCTGAGGAGCAGCAGCATTGCCAAGGAGGAACTTGTCGTCAACGGTGAAGGTCAGCACGTTGTTGATCATGGGATAGTAGCCCAGGGTGTACCAGTCGCTACCGAGAGCAGCCCAACGACGCCAAGTGGTCTCGTCCCACTTGATCGAGGTGTTGTCAACAGTACCATAGATAGAGTCAAGGTTCCAGAACTCATAGCCCTCTGACCAGTCATAGGCAGGATAAGCAGCTACCAGGTCATCAATGCCCTCGGTACCTACGCACTGGGGAGCAAAGAACATGGTGCCATCCTCATAGATCTTGAACTCCATGCCACGGTAACCGAACTGCCACAGGTTCCATACGTTAACGGTGGTGTCATCACTCTGATACATATAAACCTCGTTGCTGTAGCTGGTGCCACTGCTCTGAGCGGTGTAGCTGTGGGTGCCAGTGGGAGCCATCAGATAGGTACCGCGCATGATGTCAGTCCAAAGAACGCCAGCGGTGTCGGTAGTTTCAGACTGTACATTGCCGTTGCGGAGGCGAGTGGTCTTGGTGATGTCAATCGAGTAAACTGCCCATCCATCGGGAATGTAGAGAGTACCATCGTCATAGACAGTAACGGGCAGGTTGGAATCCTCCTCAGCATCGCTGAACAGATAGTTCTCAGAAGCGAGGAATACGTACTGAGTGGTGTCATAGTAGTAAGTGGTCTGACCGCTGCGAACGGTGTCAATCCAGTGTTGGTTGAAGAGGTTCTCCATAACCATCTCACCAGTCTTAGCCTCGAGGTCGAGATTGAAAACGAAAGGAATCGAAACGAAGTACACATAAGCGTTATAAACGCCATCGCTTGCCTTCTCGAACTGGGTCATCCAACCACCCTGGCAGTAGTCACCAGCAAATTCCAAAGTATTGGAATCTGAATTGAACTCATAGGCCAGCATGAACGTAATCTTGTCGCTCAGAACATCAGCCTCGGTAACGCGACGCGGAGCCTTCTTGATCAGCTTGTTGTCGTTCGGGGTCACGTTATTCTCAGCAAAGAAGCGCTGGGGTGACATCACTTTCTTGTCAGCTTTCATGACGGGGGCAGACAGCTGATTGGTCAACGTGTTTGCCTTCATCACCAAAGCCTTGTTGGGCTGAGCTTGGCCAGAAATGTGAACTTTGGGTGTAGCGGCCGTTGCGGTCAGAGCTGCACCTACTAACAATAATGCTAATAATTTCTTCATAAATCAGTGATTTAGTGTTAATAAAAAAGTGTTAATAAAAAGTATTTAAATTTTTAAGTTTTCTGGTTGATATCCCGCATTACGGGATGTCTATTTTGATGAATAGATGGTTTACTACCAAACCCTTAGTTTTTAATGCGACAAATTTACACCTTATTTCTGAGATTCACAACATTTTGGTCTAAAAAATTTGGTTTCATCAACATTTTTCACATTTATAAATAATAAATCCGCACACATGAAACGGCCCGACAATCAGCTGAGATGCCCCACGCTAAGACGCCAAGACGCCAAGTTTTTTTTGGCGCTGTAAAACGGAGATTACGGATAAAACGGAGATTACGGGGGCTGACGCACACGGGGGAGGGGCGGCGAATTGGCTGACGCGCTGTAAAACGGAGATTACGGATAAAACGGAGATTACGGGGGGCTGCCGCGCGAGCCATGGGGTAATACAAGGGGGACGGTTCTGCTGGATGAAAAATGCATGCATTTTTCGGACTGCAGAACCGTCCCCTCGAATTCTTCGTTTTCGACCCAGGGGAGGGTGAATGTATGAGGTTAGAGCAGCATGCCTGCAGCGACGGCGTTGGCCACATCGGCGCCCATGCTACATGACACCATCGCCAGGGCGAAAGCCGCTGCAGCAGCGGGACCGTTGCCCGTTACCACATTACCGTCGATGGCCACGGAGTCTTGTCCCCAGCGCACGGCCTCACGCGGCGCCTCCATGCCCGGATAGCACACGGCATCGCGGCCGTCGAGGATTCCCAGCGGCGCAAGCACGATTGACGGCGAGGCGCAGATTGCGCCCACCTTACCGCCACGCTTCACCTGGGCCACCAGCTCGTCGCACAGGGGCTCATGGTCGGCCAGGTTGGTCGCACCAGGCATTCCGCCGGGCAGTACCAGCCACTCGGCGTCGCTATAGTCGTTGTCGTCGTAGAGGCTGTCGGCCACCATCGTCACGCCATGCGCTCCGGTCACTTCCAGCTCGGGGTTGATCGACACCGTCACCACGGGCATACCCGCGCGACGCATCACGTCCACACACGTCATCGCCTCGACTTCCTCAAAGCCGTCAGCAAAAAAAACATAAGTCGTCTTCATCTGTGATTACTTTATTATTTTATATCAAACAACAAATCTTTATTTCAAAAACATTTTTTCAAACGGCCAGAACAACGTCTAACAACGCGCACAACATGGAAACAGCGCCAGCTGCCTGAAATTGCTCCGGTTTTTTGAAAAACATGGAGCGAAATTAGGGTATTTTCGGCAAAAAACCGTGCTTTTTTGAAAAAAATCGTCTTTTTTTGAAAAAAAACCGCGATTTTTTTTGGTAGTTTCAAAAAAGGCAGTACCTTTGCATCGCTTTTGACAGCAACGGGCAGTTAGCGCAGTTGGTTCAGAGCATCTGCCTTACAAGCAGAGGGTCGGGGGTTCGAATCCCTCACAAGTGCGAGGCCGTTTTCCTTTTATCTCCCCCCCCCCCTTAATCGATTAACGCATCCACCCTCACGCGGCCAGTGACGGTCGCATGGGAACGGTTGATTGGTGTGTTTTGGTGTGAAAAAAGCAGAAAAACACTTAAATCTGGGGGCCGTTTGAAAAATTATATGTAGTTTTGGGGTTCGAAACGCGTTAAAGAGTTAAAAACTAGAGACAATGAGATTCAACAAACATACCCTCCTGGCTGTTGCGCTGCTCGTGGTGATGGCTTTGCCGGCTGCCGCACAGGTGCGACTGGGCGTCCGCGGCGGCATGACCGTCAACGATCTGCGCTTTGACCGCAAACTCATCGACAGTGACAACCGCGTGGGCTATACCGCCGGACTGGTCCTCGACCTGAACATCCCTGTCGTGGGCCTCGGCCTTGAGGCCTCGGTGATGTACACCCACCGCAACAACCGCTTGAGCGACAAGAACTTCCTCTACAAGCGCAACTACCTCGACATCCCGGTATATGCCCGCTACAAGCTGTCGCTGCCCAAGGTTGAGTACATCGTCGCCCCCATCGTGTTCACGGGACCGAGTTTCTCCATCCTGTTCAACGAGAACGCGCCGACCAACTACAAGAACTCCAAGACGTTCCTCTCGTGGGACGTAGGCGCCGGTGTGGACCTGTTCAGGCACCTGAGGGTCACCGCGGCCTATGGCATCGGCATGTCCAAGGCGATGAGCTTTATCGACCGCGATTTCTCCGGCTCCACCGTCGAGGGCAAGGACCGCTGCTGGACCTTGAGCGCCGCCTACATGTTCTAGTCGCCGCCCTCCCTCTCCAGTTATCCACGCCGTGCCGTGTGCCACGGCCAACACGAACAAAACGATAAACGACAATAATGAAAAAGAAAACCTTCACGCTCCTCTTCTCCCTGCTGCTTGTCAGCGCCTCTGCCTTGGCCCAGACCTCATCGCGCTGGGGTATCACCGCTGGCGCCAACTATAACGAGATACACTTCAAGCAGACCGATATCGTGCCGTCGTCGCGCATGTGGGGTCCCCAGGTGGGTCTCACTGGCGAGATGAACTTCAGCGGCATCGGCTTCGGTGTCGAGGGCGCGCTGCTCTACACCCTCAAGCAGGGCAAGGTGAATTACGGCGACCGCACGATGTGGGCCGCTGTCGGCGCCGACAACGAGACCGTCTCGATGCACTACATCGACGTGCCACTGCACCTCAAGTTCAAGTACCACCGCCTCAACGGCTTTGAGGAGACGCTGATGCCGCTGGTGTATGTAGGCCCGCAGTTCTCGTTCCTGGCCCACGGCAGCCACGGCAATCTCAACACCTATCCTCCCGTGAACGTCTACCTCGACATGGGCGCCGGCATCGAGTTGCTGCAACGCGTGCAGATACGTGCCGGTTACAACTTCTCGATCGGCCAGTCGTTCCACACCAAGCTCCTTGACGAGAACTTCGCCAAGAACCGCACCTGGTATGTCAACCTCACCTGGTTTCTCAAGTAATCCGGTCTAGCACCCTAACGCTGGCTGATGCAGCAAGCGCTCAGTCGAGTAGTTATTATTGATACAATCACATGAGACGATACATTGCCATATTGATTGCGCTGGCTGTCGCCGTAACTGCCATGTTCTGCTCGCGCGAGCGCAAGCGGTACTTCGTTAACGAGGGCGTCGTATGGACCACCGAGTACCATATCACCTATGAGGCGACACACGACCTGAACGACAGCATCCAACTCCTCCTGGGCAACCTCGACATGAGCGTCTCGCCCTATAACAAGGCGTCACTCATCACAGCCCTGAACGAGGGCTCGATGACGCGTGTCGACGCCTATATCAAGCGCCTGCTTGAGGCCTCGCGCATCGTGCACAACGAGAGCGGCGGCGCCTTTGACCCGACGGTCATGCCCCTGGTCAACGCCTGGGGATTCGGCTACAAGAACGGCAAGATGCCTACCAAAGCCCAGATTGACAGCATCCTCACGTTCATCGGCATGGACAAGGTGAGCCTGCGCGGCGACACCCTCGTCAAGAGCGATCCGCGCGTGATGCTCGACTTCAGCTCCATCGCCAAGGGGATGGCCTGTGACGAAATCGGACGGATGCTCGCCCGTAACGGCGCCCGCAACTGGCTAGTCGAAATCGGTGGCGAAGTGGCCGCCAGCGGCGTGAGCAAGCGCGGCACCCCATGGCAGGTATCGGTAGACCTGCCCAACGGCGATGCCCACGAGAGCGCCGTAGTGCTCGCCCTCGACAGCGGTGCCGTTGCCACCAGCGGCAACTACCGCAAGTGGCGCGAAGAAGGAGGTAACAAAATTTCGCACATCATCGACCCGCACACGGGTGACAGCCGCACCGGCACGCTGCTCAGCGTCACCATCATCGCCCCCGACTGCATGACCGCCGATGCCTGGGCCACCGCCTGCATGGTCATGGGCGACAGTGCCGTCAAGGCCATGATGCAGCCACGCCGCGACCTGGGCGTGATGACCATCAGCGCCGACACCGTCACCGGTAACCTCGTCGTCTGGAGCAACGCCCCGTTTGCCGACCGCATCAACGCACAAAATCCGTAAGACAACGGCACATACGATTCCTTTTAAAAGACAACTTAGACAACTTTAACAACTTTTTCAAAGACAACGAGATAAACGGCCTTTTAAAAAGACAACTTGGACAACTTTAACAACTATTTCATTATTAAGTTGTTAGAGTTATCCAAGTTGTTTTTTCAACTAAGGAGGCGAGGGGTAGTTGTATTATTGGGCTATGATGAGTTCGATGCCGAGCTCCTCGATGCGCTTGATCACCTGGGGCGACACGCCGGCGTCGGTGATGATGGCATCCACAGCGTCGATGTCGGCAATCTTGGCGAAGCCACGGCGCCCGAACTTGCTGCTATCGGCCAGGACGATGGTCTTTTGGGCTGCCGCCATCATCTTCTGATTCAGATTGGCCTCGCGCAAATCGGTCGTCGTGATGCCGTACTCGATATCGATGCCGTCCACCCCCAGGTAGAGTTTGCTGAACGAACACTGCTCGAGGATGCGCATCGCGTACTCCCCCACCACCGACAGGCTGCTGTGCCGCAACATGCCGCCCAGCTGGATGATGTCGATGTCGTCGTGCTGCGACAGGATGTTGCTCACCGCCAGCGACGCCGACACAACCGTGAGTCTGTGGACGGGTTGGATGTTGCGGGCCAGGGCGTGAACCGTGGTTCCCGAGGCGATGGCAATGCTGTCGTCCTGGGTGATGAGACGTGCCGCCTCACGGCCGATGGCATGCTTCTGATCGGAGGCAAGTTTCTCTTTCTCGTTCACCGAGCGGTTATTGATGTAGGGGTTCACCAGCACCGCCTTGCCATGACTGCGATACAGCTTGTCGCTCTTTTCCAGATCAGTGAGATCCTTGCGAACCGTTACCGCGCTGACATTGAGCATCGACACCAAATCCGATACCTGCACCGACCCATGCTTGATCAGTGCTTCCATAATCATCTCGTGACGTTCTTCCTTGGTCATAGCAAAAAAAATGAATTGATTCTGTTTTCGTTTTGATGCGGCAAAAGTAAATAAAAGACCAATACGCTCCAAAGAAATCGGCAAGAATCTTTCGTTTTTTTTCAAAAAGAAAGAAAAACTGGGTTAAAATCAACAAATTTTACTTTTGATTACAGAACAAGACGAAACTATAATGAAATATAAACGAAACTACTATCTTTGGTAGAAATCAAACCATTGCACAATTATATCCCACTATAAATTAATATTTTACGCAAACTGAAAATCGTGTATTTCAAAAATAATACGAAATTATTTTGTCAATCCAAAAACCTTTTATAACTTTGCACCGAAACTAATTCATACAATTGGTCAAGCTAGCTTAAAACCGAGTATATGGTTACCAACGAAGTTTATAAGAAAGAATATGACGTGATCATCGTGGGTGGCGGCGCTACCGGCGCCGGCACCGCGAGAGATTGCGCCTTGCGCGGCCTGAACGTGCTGCTGGTCGAGCGCAATGACTACAGCACGGGTGCCACGGGCCGCAACCACGGCCTGATGCACAGCGGCGCGCGCTATGCCGTCACCGACGGCGAGAGCGCCAGCGAATGTATCAGCGAGAACATGATTCTGAGGCGCATCGCCCGCCACTGCGTGGAGGAGACCGACGGCCTGTTCATCACCCTTCCCGAGGACGACCTGGACTACCAGCGCACCTTTGTGGAGGCGTGCCAGCGTGCCGGCATCCGCGCCGACGTCATCGACCCCGACGAGGCGCGCCGCATCGAGCCCGCCGTGAACCCCGCCCTCATCGGCGCCGTGCGTGTTCCCGACGCCGCCATCGACCCGTTCCGCCTCACCGTCGCCAACCTGCTTGACGCCCGCATGCATGGCGCCGAGACGCTCAACTACCACGAGGTGGAGGGCGTGATCGTCAACCAGAACCGCGTCGAGGGCCTGAAACTTCTCAACAAGCTCAACGGCGAGCATGTGGAGGTGCGCGGACGCGTCATCGTCAACGCCGCCGGCATCTGGGGCCAGCGCATCGCCCAGATGGCAGGGGTGAACATCTCGATGTTCCCCGCCCGCGGCGCGCTGCTCATCTTTGGCCACCGCGTGAACAACATGGTCATCAACCGCTGCCGCAAGCCCGCCAACGCCGATATCCTCGTGCCCGACGACACCGTGTGCGTGATCGGCACCACCAGTGACCGCATCCCCATCGAGACGGTCGACGACATGCGCGTGACGCGCGAGGAGGTGGACGTGCTGCTCAAGGAGGGCGTGAAAATCGCCCCGTCGCTTGCCACGACCCGCATCATCCGCGCCTACGCCGGCGTGAGGCCGCTGGTCGCCAGCGACAACGACCCGAGCGGCCGCAGCATCAGCCGCGGCATCGTGTGCTTGGACCACGCCCAGCGTGACGGCCTCGAGGGCTTCATCACCATCACGGGCGGCAAGATGATGACCTACCGCCTGATGGGCGAGATCGCCACCAACGCCGTGTGCGCCAAGCTGGGCAACACCGCACCCTGCGTCACCGCCAGCCGCCCGCTGCCGGGTTCTGAGGAAGATGGACCGCGCGAGAGCGACGCCACCAAGCGTTACAGCTTCGGCGAGCGCGCCGCCATCGGACGCCACGGCTCGCTGGCTGCCCGCATTGAGAAAGACAACGATATCGACAACGCCCTGGTGTGCGAGTGTGAAGGCGTCACCGTGGGCGAGATCAAATATGCCGTGCACCAGCTGCATGTGCACAACCTGGTGAACCTGCGCCGACGCACCCGAGTGGGCATGGGTACCTGCCAGGGCAAACTCTGCTCCTGCCGCGCCGCATCGCTGATGGGCGAGTTCCGCCACGACGTGAAGGGCGCCCAGGAAGACCTGGCGGCCTTCCTCGACGAGCGCTGGAAGGGCATGAGGCCCGTCGCCTGGGGCGACACGCTGCGCGAGGCGCAGCTCACTGCCGCCATCTATGAGGGGCTGTGCGGACTGGATATGGCTGTAAACATCGAAGGAAAGGAGGACGTGCAATGAGAATGGACACCGTCATCATGGGCGGAGGCCTGAGCGGCCTCACCTGCGGCATCGCGCTCGCCAAGCGCGGCAAGCGTGTCGCCATCGTGGCAAGCGGACAGAGCACCATGCTGTTTAACGGCGGCTCGATGGAGCTGCTGGGCAACATCGACGGCAAAACGGTCACCGCACCGCTGGAGGCCATCGCTACCCTGCCCAAGGACCACCCCTACAGCAAAATCGGCGCCGACCGCATCGCCGGCCTCGCTGCCCGCGCCAAACTGATGCTCAGCGACTCGGGCATCAACATGGAGGGTGACGTGGCCGCCAACCACTGGCGCATCACGCCTATGGGCGTCGCCAAGCCCGCCTGGCTCACGCTGAACGACCACCTGCGCATCAACGACCTCAACCAGCTGCCCGCCAAGCGCGTGGCGCTGATGTGCATCCGCGGATTCTTCGACCAGCCCAACTCGATGCTGGCCCAGGGATTACGCGACCTGGGATTTGAGGTAAACGCCATCGAGTTCACCACCGACGACATCACGGCATTGCGCCGCAGCCCCAGCGAGATGCGCGCCACCAGCCTGGCAAAGCGCCTGGTGAGCCACAACGCCCTGCAGCGTTTGGCCGACCAGGTCAACAGCCTCGCCGGAGATGCCGACATGGTGCTGCTGCCCAGCGTGTTCGGCCAGAACAACGCCGACGACTTCCAGACGCTGCAGTCGATGGTCAACAAGCCGCTGAGGCTCGTCGCCACCCTGCCGCCGTCAGTCGCAGGCATGCGGATGATGACGCAGCTGCGTCACTACTTCAGGATGCTGGGCGGCAACTACCTGATGGGAGACAGCGCCGTCAGCGGCACCTTTGAGGGCGACCGCCTGACCGCCGTCACCACCGCCAAACTCGGCGACATGCCCCTCAGGGCCGACCACTTTGTGCTCGCTACGGGCTCCTTTATCAGCCGCGGCCTGGTGGCCGACTATGAGCGCGTCTACGAGCCCGTGCTGGGCGTGGATGTGAACGCCGACAGCGACCCCAACCGATGGACGCAATTCGGCGTGCTGCAACCTCAGGCTTACTCCCGCTTTGGTGTGGCCACCGACGAGAGGCTGCGCTGCCTCAAGCAAGGCAAGCCAATCGTCAACCTCCATGCCGTGGGCAGTATCCTGAGCGGACACGACGCAGTAAAGATGGGCGACGGCACCGGTGTGTCACTGTTGACGGCACTTGCCGCCATCGACGACATCATCAAGAGCGAATAGCCACCTTCATAACCCCTGTGCTAAAGAAGTTGGGAAACCTCAAGCAAAAATTTAAAATTACAACGATAACTAAATTATAATCGGGACATTATGTCTGACCGAATGCAAATCAGCAACCTCAGCGAAAACAACTTTGAGCAATGCACCAAGTGCAGCATCTGTACCACGGTTTGCCCGGTTGCCGCTGTGACTACCGACTATCCCGGACCCAAACAGGCCGGCCCCGATGGCGAGCGCTATCGTCTGAAGGATCCCGCCTATTATGACAAGGCGCTGAAACTGTGCCTGAACTGCAAGCGCTGCGAGGTGGCATGCCCCAGCGGCGTGCACATTGCCGACATCATCCAAAAAGCCCGCATGGACGCCGGCGAGGGCAAGCGTGCCAGCCTGCGCGACACAATGCTCGCCAACACCGACCTGCTGGGCACTGTCGCCAATATCGTGGCCCCCGTCGCCAACGTCACCCTAGGCCTCAAGCCCACTAAGTGGGCCATGCACAACATGATGGCCATCGACAAGCGCCGCACCTTCCCCGCCTACAGCCGCACCAAGTTTGAGACATGGTTCAAGCGTCATGCCGCCGACCAGCAGAACGCCTACCCCAACCACGTGAGCTACTTCCACGGCTGCTATGTGAACTACAACTTCCCCAAGCTCGGACAGGACCTCGTGAAGCTGATGAACGCCGCTGGCTATGGCGTGCATCTGCTCAACAAGGAGCGGTGCTGCGGCGTCGCCCTCATCGCCAACGGCCTCTACAAGCAGGCCAAGCGACAGGCACGCGTCAATGCGACGAACATACGCCAGGCCGTGAACGGCAAGCACTACACGGTGCTCACCACGAGCTCCAGCTGCACCTTTAACCTGCGCGACGAGTACCCCGCCATCCTGGACGAGGACACCAGCGATGTGCGCGACAGCATCATGCTGGCAACACGTTTTATCTATAAACTTGTAGATGAGGAGAAAATCAAATTAATCTTCAAGCAAGACTATAAGCGTCGCATTGCTTATCACACCGCCTGCCACATGCAGCGCATGGGCTGGCAGCTGTACAGCATCGAGCTGCTGAGGATGATTCCCGGCCTCGATCTCGTGGAACTTGAGCAGAACTGCTGCGGCATCTCGGGCACCTACGGCTTCAAGAAGGAGAATTACGAACGCAGCCAGGCCATCGGAGCCACCCTGTTCAAGGACATTGAGGACGCACGGGTAGAGGCCGTGTCCACCGACTGCGAGACCTGCAAGTGGCAAATCGAGATGTCCACAGGCCTGCCCGTCGAGAACCCCGTCAGCATCCTCGCCGACGCCCTCGACGTAGAAGCCACGCGCAAGGCGAATGGAGTTTAGTTTCTAGTCCCTAGTCCCTAGTTTCTAGTTGATACTTGAGTAGTGGCAAGCGAATAAAAAAATATTCATATTATTACATAAATCAACAACTTAACACCTAAAACCTAAAGTAATTATGGCAAGTTTTTTAGCTCCCCCGGCCTATAAGCCGGAACAGACCGGCCCCGAGGCCGATGCCAAGTACAAGAGACTGCGTTGGCAAGTCTTTATCGGCATCTTCATCGGCTATGCCGGCTTCTACCTGGTGAGAAAGAATTTCTCCATGGCAATTCCCATGCTGGAGCCGTTCGGCTTCACCAAGGGCATGCTGGGTACTGCCCTGGCGATGAATGCCGTAGCCTATGGCTTCTCGAAGTTTGTCATGGCCAGCATCAGCGACCGCAGCAACGCGCGTCGTTTCCTGCCGCTGGGTCTGATCCTGTCGGCCATCGCCATGCTGTTCATGATGGTTCCCATCACCCTGCTCGACCCCATCGGTCATCCCGAGCGCAAGGGTCTCGCCGTCTTCCTGATGGGTGCCTTCAACTTCCTCGTGGGTTGGTTCCAGGGTATGGGCTGGCCTCCGTGCGGACGCGTGATGACGCGCTGGTTCTCGATTAAGGAGCGCGGCACCTGGATGAGCGTGTGGAACTGCGCCCACAACGTGGGTGGCGCCCTCGTCGGCCCGATGGCCGCCTATGGTGCCATGTGGTTCGGCTCGTGGTTCTATGGCACCGACGAGAAGATGTACTTCCTCATCGGCACCTATGCCTTCCCCGCCGCTGTAGCCATCCTGATTGCGATTATCGCCTACATCCTTATCCGCGACACCCCTCAGTCCTGTGGTCTGCCCCCCATCGAGAAGTGGAGCGGTAGTGCTTCCAAGAACTATGACGAGAAGAAGAGCGAGCAGTCACTGAGCATCGGCCAGATTTTCAAGACCGTCCTCAGCAACAAGTTCCTGTGGTACATCGCGCTGGCCAACTCCTTTATCTATATGGTGCGCTACGGCTGCCTGGACTGGGCTCCCACCATCCTGAGCGAGCAGGGCGTGGACATCAAGAACGCCGGTTGGGCTTACTTTGCCTATGAGATCGCCGCCATTCCCGGCACCATCTTCTGCGGCTGGCTGAGCGACAAGGTCTTCAACGGCCGTCGCGCGTTGCCCACCATGATCTTTATGGCGCTCATCATCGTCGCCATCGTCATCTACTGGCAGAACATGACCAACCTGAGCGTTGTCATCGGCTGCCTGATTGCCATCGGCTTCCTCATCTACGGTCCCGTGATGCTCATCGGTGTGCAGGCTCTTGACCTGGCTCCCAAGAATGCAGCGGGCACCGCCGCCGGCCTTACCGGTTTCATGGGCTACGTGCTCGGTACCGCCATCCTGGCCAACTCGGTGCTGGGTTATGTGGCCGAGAGCACCGGCGGATGGGACATGCCGTTTATCCTGCTTATCGTGGGTTGCGTGTGCGCCATCTTCTTCATGGCCTTGACCTACAAGGAGGAACAATACCTCGTTGCCGACCGCAAGGGCGAGCACATCGAGAAGAAATAAACAGTAATTATCACAATAATTTTATTCATCAAAAACCAAACTACTTATGTTTAAACATCTCGTTAGAGTAGGTCTGTTGAGCGCCGTTGTGCTCGCGACCTTCACCTCATGTGAGGAAGAACAGCAGTTCACCAATGAGAAGCTTGATGCCAAGCGTGTTGAAGTTCAGGTGCTGAACAACGACCTGGCCAAGGTTCGTGATTATGTACCCTTGTATGCCGTCGTTGCACACCGCGGTTCCACCTTCTGGGCTCCCGAGGAGACCGAGGCATCGTGGCGCTGGGCCCGTGAAATGGGCGCCGACTATCTCGAGAGCGACGTGCAGTGCACCAAGGACGGTATCGTGCTTGCCAACCACGATGAGAACCTGAAGCGCACCACCAACATCGAGAACGTCTTCAGCGAGAACGTTCCCGCCAGCCGTGTGGACTTCTACATGAGTCTGGGTTTCTCGCGCGCTGACGCCGAGGCACAGTATGGCCGCGACATGGCCGCCTTCCGCCCCTTCTACACCCTGAGCTACTACTATGCCGAGCTGCTCATGCTCGACGCCGGTAGCTGGTTCAACGAGAGTTCGCTGGAGCAGGCCCGTCCCACCTTCAAGGCTACCGAGAACGGCCGCTTTGAGAATGGCCACATCGTTTACAGCAACGGCCTGTACATCAGCGCCATCCAGGACCAGATCGCCTATGCCCAGGGCAAGCGACTGGTGCGTGACGCCGAGGGCCGCCGCGTGCTCACCTACAAGGTGAAGGACGAATACCGTGGCATGACGCTGGAGCAGATTTACAACAAGATCAAGGAGAAAGGCCAGTACAACGCCAAGTACATGGACTTCATCGAGTACGACTTCGCCAACGCCTATGAGGCTGACCCCGAGGACACCGGCAACCGCCCCGGCATCTATGTCGAGTTCAAGGAGAGCTGGCTGAACCCCGGCAACATGGAGCAGCGCGTGTATGACGTCCTGGCCGAGTGTGGCTGGAACATCATCACCAAGGATCCCGGCGAGCAGCCCTTCTACAAGAATGGCAAGGTGAACGTGGGCAACACCCGCGGCCGCGTCATCCTGCAGACCTTCTCGTTTGACGCACTGCGTCGCGCCAACGACGTCTTCAAGGGCCGTATCCCCATGTGCTACCTGCTGTGGATCAGCGAGCCTCCCTATGCTACCGATATCGCCTATGACAACCCCACCGGCTATGCAGCCTTCATCAAGTGGGCACAGGACAATGGCGCACACATCATCGGTCCGGCCATCAGCGGTGCTCCCAACAACTATCCCGAGATGAACGCTCCCTGGCAGGCCTACATGATTCGCAAGAGCCAGATGCTCAACCATCCCTACAGCTTCGACAGCTGGGCCCAGATGACCAAGTACATGGGCTACTACAACTATGAGTGGGAGACCGAGTTTGACGACTTGCTCCGCCTGGAGATTCCCGCTACTCCCTATTGCACCTCGAGCTATCCCCACAGTGTACCCGTGTACATGGACGGCTTCTTCACCAACCGCACCGAGATGTCGTTGCGTTACATGATCGAGAACGGTTTCCGCGGCAACGCTCAGCTGCCCAACCCCTTCCACGCCGGTCAGAAGTATGACAACTCGCAGGCCAATGTCACCGTTCCCGATGCCGTTGCCACCCTCGAGCGTCTGGGTTACTAATCCACAACAGGTGTAATGAACATTATCAATAACATTAAATCGACACATTTAATATGAAAAAATATATTTTGATGCCTGTTTTGGCAATCTTCGCGTTGACAGCAGCTGCTCAGGACTTCGATACCGACCCTACCCTGGAGCTTGAGAACGCCGAGAAGGAAGTGAAGTTCACCGTGGGCGCCCGCATGATGGCCGACGCCGCCTATTATCGCTCAGACTTCACCCCGCTGCAGAGCGGTGCCTCGATCACCGATGCCCGCATCCGCACCTCGATGACCTATAAGGACTGGTACTTCTATGCCGACTTCGGCTTCGGCGGCGGCAAGTTTGCCCAGAAGAACATCTTTGTGCAGTACAGCACCCTCGACAACAACGACAACACGCATGCCGTGAAGGTGGGTTACTACAACGACCCCGCCGGTTCGATGGCCCGCAACACCTCGCTGGGTAGCTACCACTTCATCAGCCGTCCCGGTTCCTCGATGGCACTGGGTGAGGGCCGTAAGCTGGGTATCTCCTACAAGTACAGCAACAACCGTTTCATGGCTTATCAGGGTGTGTTCACCGAGAACCAGTACAACAAGATTGACGCAGGTTTCAACGGTCTTACCGTTGCCGGTCGTTACTTGTTCCGTCCCATCGCCAGCGATTACCAGACCCTGCACGTGGGCGTGAGCGCCCGCTATGCACACCTGGGTGGTGGCGAGGTCTATAACAACGTGCTCAAGAAGAGTCTCAGCCTGGCACAGCCCCTGGAGACCTATGTTGACGAGGACGAGCAGTTTGTCAGCGCAGACCTCGACTGGGCCAACAACGTGGTCAACCTGGGTGCCGAGGCCCTGTATCGCAACAACAAGTTCTTTGCCCGTGGTGAGTTCTTCTACAAGCATGTCACCAAGAAGCGTGACAGCTACTCGCTCTATATCGATGCCCAGAACAACATCGACGGTTGGGGTGACATCGAATGGTGGGAGAATGCCAACAAGCTCAAGGCCAACAACTTCTTTGGCGGCTACGTGGAGGCTGGTATCCAGCTCCTGGGCAATGGCTACAAGTATAACATGCAGGAAGGCCTGCTGGGCGGCATGGACGGCAAGTCACTCGAGATCGTGGCCCGTTACAACTACACCGGTCTGAACAACCTCACCGACGGTGAGTACTTCAACGCTGGTCGTGGACACTACTATGCCAACGGCTATATGGAGGATTGGCCCGGCACTGGCGCTACCAGCGTCGGTGGTGGCGACATCCACAGTGTCACCCTTGGTCTGAACTACGCGTTCAACCGCTATGTGCTGTGCATGTTTGACTACACCTTCCACAAGCTCGACAAGCCCTTCCTCCCCAATGACAAGAACTTCCATGTGGCTCAGGCCCGCGTGCAGTTCACTTTCTAAAAAAGAGGAGAATCCGCTTCGGCGGTCATTGGAAAAAATCAAATGGAATTAATCGTCTAGATACCATTATATTAGATTTTTCATAGTAATTATTTTTTCCTATCAATCACTGTTATCCCGCCTCGCCCGCGACTGGGTCAGGCGGGATTTTCTTTGCGCCATCAACAATACGGGCGCGACCTGCATGGCCGCGCCCATATTGTTGATTAAAGTGAGTTCGACGAAATTAAAGTACTGATGCTCAATGTTTCTAGTCTGTAGAGACGCAAAAATTTGCGTCTCAAGGGTAGCATAATGGTAATTTCTACCGACCGGAGACGCAAAATTTTGCGTCTCTACAGGTCTCAGATGGCTAACTTATTGACATCTAAGTATACTTTCGTCGAACTCACGTTGATTAAGTCACTAAACTACCGCGAGTCACTTCACGACCTTGGCGGTGCTGGTGGTGCCGTCGCTGTAGGTGGTCACCTGGATGGTCAAGCCGTTGGGCTGAGCCATCTGCTGGCCCGCCATGTTGTAGTAGCTGACGCCCGTAACCGTCTTGCCGGCATTAACCTCATCGATTCCCGTGTGGGGATAAACCTCGAGATAAACGATATCCGACTTGTTGACGACATCGTCAACGGTGTAGGTCAGCTGAATACCGATGCGCCAGCTGAAGAACGGATTGTCGCCCATATTGGTGCGGTAGAAATATACACGGCGCAGGTAGAAGTCCCAACCATTGAATCCGTAGGGAATCTCGGTCATATCGGCATCAAAGCCATTGTTCTGGCCATAGGTCGCATAATCAAACGTGAACAACTGGTCGTCGTCGGTGAAGATGCTGTAAGTCAGGTAATCGGAGTTCAACGCATTGCCGTCAACGTCAACCAGATTGATGTTGAAGTCAAAGCGCGTGTAGCCCTCCTCGGTACCGCAGTCATAGAACTCGATCACCTCGGGATTGGCGGGAACGGCAGGCGTCGTCTCGCCCATCATCGTCCATTCAGACTTCCACTCGATCGTGGCCAGGGAGCCGTCGTCGCTCCAAATGCCGGCAAGGCCCGTGGCAGCGGCATTGTAGGGATACGGGTTGTCAACACTGCCGTCGCCGCCCAGCATCGTGATGGTGCCGGTCTCGTCGTCGATGGCATAGGTCACCTCGGTAGCGCGCTCGTCAGCGGTGAATTCAATCCAGTAAAACTCGTCGCCCAGGTCGATGACTTCGGTCGAACCCCAAGCCAGCACCACGCCATATTCAAATTCCTCGTTATAGGCGATGTATTGGCCCAACGGAACCGAGATTGTCGAGCCGCCATCGGTCAACTCGCCGACAACCCAGGTGCCGGTGCCTTCGCCATAGCACAGGATGTCCTGAATGTAAACCGTGTGACCGTCATCGGCATAGACGACCCTCACGCGACCCGTCTGATAGCCGGTATCGTAACCATAGAGGCTGGAGAACAAGTACTCGCCGCCACGCAGGTAGTTCACTACCGTGCCTTCGGGCTGCTCGGTGATGATGTCGACACGTGAGGGAGCCTGGACCTTGGTGCTGGGCTTCATCTTGTCCAGCGGGCGGTAACCCTGGCCTGCCGATTTCACAATAGCCGATGCGCTCAACGCAATCACGGCGCTCAATAAAAGTAAGGTTAATTTCTTCATAAGCTTGAATTGATAATAAATTAATATTTAATGGTCATTATTGGTCAGATTTTGGCGCAAATTTAATCAAAAAACCGAAAATATTTCATTAATAGCAGAAAAAACAGTAGTTTTGTGACTTCAAATAAATAATTACTGATTAAAAAACGACAAACTATGAAACATCTCATCAAGACTTCATTATTGTTTCTGGCATTGTTTATGCCTCTGTCTGCCATGGCCTATGACTTTGCCGTTGACGGCGTTTATTACATGACAGATACTTGGGGCGACTACGCTATGGTCTGCGAACAGGGCGAGGACGGCGGACTGTACAGTGGTGAGGTGACGATTCCCGAGTCAGTCACCAATGATGGAACACTTTATCCCGTTCGCAAAATCGGAGCTTACGCCTTCAACAACTGCACTGAACTCACCAGCGTGAAGATGCCCGCCTCGATCAAAGAAATCAGTGACCACGCGTTTGAGAACTGCAGTGCCTTGTCGAACGTAACGATTCCCGATGCGGTCACCGTCATCGGGCCGGCTGCTTTCAAGGATTGCTCGTCTATCACCCAGATCAACATACCCGCCAGCGTCACCGAGGTACACATCTGGGCCTTCGAGAACTGCACCAGCCTTACCGACGTGTACTGCCACATTGCCGACCCGTCGGCGATTGACTTTAACAGTTTGGCCTTTACGCTGGAATCCGAGAATTACGCCAACCGCACGCTCCATGTTCCCGCAGGCAGCGTCAACGCCTACAAGGAAGCTGGATGGAACGATTACTTCGGCAACATTGTCGAGATGTAAACCCTAACAACCACACGGCAGGTAACGCCGACGTGCCACCACCACATTGAGGGAAACCTCAACTTGGATTTCTGGTGAGAAACTCACTTTTTTCACCAGAAATTCTTATCTTTGCACTTTCAACCTTAATAACGACGACCAATGATGGAAGCCTTAAACAATTTCTTCACGACCCTGAGCGACTACCTGTGGGGGTGGCCGATGATCATATTGTTGCTTGGTACGCACATCTTTCTCACTTTCAGGCTGGGAATACCGCAGCGCAAACTCTTGACCGGCATCAAGTTATCAATCAGTAAAGACAAGGACTCGACAGGAGACGTGTCACAATTCGGAGCGCTGGCCACAGCGCTCGCGGCCACCATCGGCACCGGTAACATCGTGGGCGTTGCCACGGCCGTCGCCCTGGGAGGACCCGGCGCGGTGCTCTGGTGCTGGCTCTCGGGCGTGTTCGGCATCGCCACCAAGTACAGCGAGGGGCTGCTCGCCATCAAGTACCGCGTCAAGGCCAGCGACGGGCGCATGCTCGGCGGCCCCATGTACGCCCTTGAGCGCGGACTGGGATGGAAGTGGCTCGCCGTGCTGTTCGCGCTGTTCACAGCGCTCGCCTCGTTCGGCATCGGCAACACGGTCCAGGCCAACGCCATCTCGACCATTGCATTCGACTCCTACGGTATCCCCGTGTGGCTCACCGGCGCACTCGTCTGTCTGCTCACCGGCCTGGTGCTGCTGGGAGGCATCCGCAGCATCGCGCGCGTGTGCAGCGCCCTCGTGCCCTTCATGGCCTTCTTCTATGTGATTGGATGCATCTACATCCTCTTCATCAACGGGCAATACGTCCTGCCGGCCATCAAGCTCATCTGCGAATCGGCATTCTCGCCCCAGGCGGCAGGAGGCGGATTCGTGGGCAGCACAGTCATCCTGGCAGCACGCATGGGTATCGCACGAGGCCTGTTCAGCAACGAGTCGGGTTTAGGTTCTGCCCCCATCGTCGCAGCGGCAGCCCAGACGCGCAATCCCGTGCGGCAAGCCCTCGTTTCCTCCACAGGCACATTCTGGGACACCGTCGTCATCTGCGCCTTTACCGGGCTGGTCATCGTCAGCAGCATCATCGCCTACCCCGACATCAGCAGCACCGACGGCGCAGCACTCACCAGAGCCGCCTTCTCCAAGATTCCCTACGTCGGCACTCCCCTACTCACCTTCGGCCTGCTCACCTTCGCCTTCACCACCATCCTCGGCTGGTGCTATTACGGCGAGCGCGCCGTCGAGTACCTCAAGGGCAAGAAATGGATGCTCGCCTACCGAGTCATCTTCGTCGCCATGGTCTTTGTGGGCAGTATCATCAGCCTCGACATCGTCTGGAACGCCGCCGACTGCATGAACGCCCTCATGGCAATCCCCAACCTCGTCGCCCTGCTCCTGCTCAGCGGAGTCATCGCCCGCGAGACACGGCACTACCTGTACGGCGACCGACTCGACCACTACTCCCCCGATAACGACAATCGACCCGACGACGAACAATAATCCACGCCCATAAACTACCGTTTTCGGTAATTTTTCATCAAAAAACCGCCTCAAATTATTTGCCTGGCACGATTTTTGTTGTACTTTTGCAGGCCGTTTACAACCGGTATACACACATAAGGGGCTGACTGGCTTTGACAGCGTGTAGAGGTGGTAAGCAAGCATGCAGAGCGATAATGGCTATGCTCTTTAATATCAGTCATTGACACAATTAAATGGCGAAAACAACTACGCTCTCGCTGCCTAACCGAAGAACAGTAAGTTCGGCTTTATCACAGCCCAAGGGGTTGTGACGAGACATCACCCAACTGCCCTCGCGCCGAGGCGGGTTGAACCGGTGGTGCAGGAATATCGGCGATAGGACAAGGAACGCCTCGAGCCAAGTCCGAAATTTAGAGGATAAGCCTCCGGTTGGTCGTCTTGGGCCTGCCAGCGGTCGAAAACCAAGCCAAGACTAAGCATGTAGAAACCTTATTAGTTCCACGTTTGGACGAGGGTTCAAACCCCTCCAGCTCCACAAATTGGAGCATGAGGCTCCACTTATCATATCTCGTTTTGTTTTGGAACTCTTTGCTCCATATGCTATTGCTCACATCAAAAAGGCCAAATTTGAGATGACGATGTTTGGGGAGTACAAATGTCGAAAAGTCCAACTGAGTTTTATCCAAAACAATTAAAATATCTTATTTTTGGACAAAACCCATTGCTTGCTCAGGATAGATGAATCTTTTGGCAATTCAGTGTTCCCATCGCATCTTCATGTCGGCAAAGCGCTCGTGAATTTCGGTGATGCAACTGCTGGGATCGCCTTTTTCGCTTGGATCGTCTATCAAGCGAGAGACTTCGGCATAATCGCCACAAGCGCCAAGGTCAACAAGTCCTGTGGCAAACATCTCGCGAATCTCGGGCAGCAATTCCTTGGCCTGGATGTCAAGTATACTGTTAAGCATAAGCCCAGCGAGGCAGCTGTCAAACCATTGTGTCTTGGGCAACACCTTGGTAGCGAACTGGAGGATTTCTCGGAACCATGCCACGACCTCAGCTTGGCGTTCAGGATGGACTAGAGCTATATTGGCAACGGCAGTGAATATATGACATTTACAAAATGTTTCCAGCCCCTCCTCCTTGATAAAGTTCATCAGTTTTTCCAACTTGTTCTGACCTAACAGATAAAGTGTGGGTACAAATACTTCTTCACCAGAATCACCAAAATGATAGTCGATAAAATCACTTGACTGTCGCAACACTTCAAGAACGACATCAAGGCTACTGTCCTCGTTTCCCACCTCTCCCAAAAGGAAGATACAGTGTGACAACGTTCCAGCATAGCCATCTGAATCATAGTCGTCAGGGATGCCATCGCAGGTCTGTCCCATATGATAGAGCACTATCTGTTCCAAGTCATGGCGCACAGTGTCGTGAGGTAAGGCAAGAATACGGTCTGTCACCTCATCTGGCAGATATATAGGATGGCTTGTGTCCCTCAACTCCTGATAGAGCCATTCTGGGGCATCAAGTTGTAGCGTTGTCGGATAGTCGGGGTGTTGATAGGTGTACTGCGTGCTAGAACCATAGCTCTTAAATAGAGGGCTCTCACTGGCATGCTTTAGTCGTTCAATCATCTCATCGGGGCTCAAGTCAAGGTCTTTATCATCATGCTTTACAACGAATTTATAGTTTCCCTCTCCCAGGTTCTCCTCTAGTAAAGGCAGATATCGGCTTGCTTCAAGATTATCACTAGCCACCAAGAAATGCATACCCTCTCGACCATATTCATACTCAATAAGTGGAATCTCTTCGGTGTCCTCCTCTAGCATGTATTGTGTGACGGCAAACGACTTGTCGGGTTCAATGCCGGCTTCCTCGGCCCAACTGATAGCACCATAGATCCAGTTATGCGCCTCTTCATAGGAACACTCCCTGACATCCAAATCATTATCAAGGATATTATTCAGTTCTTTTTCCTCAAGCCTAAGATGATAGAAAGAATCTTTCACACCGAGGCAAAAGATGTCCACCAAGTAAAAAGCGACACTGATGCGTCCACCCGTATGCTTTCTTGAGACAACCACATGCCCCTCACCATACTCCTCAATATCATCGGAGATGTAGCATTTGCCTATCTCAAGAGAGCGCACGCGCTGTTTCATAAACTGTTCGGGAGAAAGGAACTGCGCACCAGCCTGTTGTTTCTTCTGCTTTTTCTTAGCCATAATGAATTGGAGTTAATGATATTCAAGCATCACTTTGCGGCAAAATGGCCGTTCATCAGTTCGTAGAGATAGGCAGGGCTTTGGACGTATAGTTCGTTTTCTTCGTCTTGAAGGGCGGGAAGCAAGGGTGAGTTATATACTCGCTCCATTGCCTGCTCGATGGTGCATCCAGTGTCTTCCATGACATATTTAACTAATTCGCTCAGGGCGTAATCAGTCAGATAGGTTGCTATTTGTTGATGTGTGGGCTGGATCATATCGTCTCTACGTTTATTTTATGAAGGTAATTAAGAGCCCTTTCCGTCCTAAAATAGTACTGCTGGTCAAGATATCTGTCTTGAAGCAACCTGGCGGCATCTTCTGGTGAGTAGATTCCCTCTCGGTAGTTGGTCAACTGTAAGACAACACCGTCATCAGCTATCGGGCCTATCACGACATCATAGTCATGCACGGGCTGTTGGCTCTTCCTGTCGCGGTTGGCATCCACGAACAAGAGCCATTCCACGCTGGCCATTTCGGGAAAAACTCTCACCTTTAAATCAGATTGCAAGGCAGAGTCATCTAATTCGTAGGTAATCAATGTGGCAGTTCCGCCGAAGAGTCGCGCTCTCTTTAGCGCCATGCGGCACGCGGTTTCCCTATTGGGAGTCAAATAGAAGCCCTTGCCGAAATCTTTGAACCGCAAGCCCTTTGTAAGGTCTATTGACTCAATGTCCGCATTTGTTCCGTGATAAAGTATCATGCCAAGGTTCCTCCATTCTTTTGACATATGATGAGCAGGTCGTCTATCGTTTCATCCATCGACTGCAGATGTTCCACGTCATAGAACTCTATCAAGAACGCCAATCCCTTATGCTCATGCAAATAACGGAAGGCTGCTTGACGAGTCATGTCAAACCGATGTCCAAATGCCCGAATGCAGGCTGTCAAAAATGGAATCTCGTACTTGCTCATATCCTATTGTTCTATTTCACTGATAATGCCGAGGCATCATAGCACACTTTCATGTGCAAAGTTACAGTTTATTTGCAAATATCGTGCAAGATTGGAACATTTTATCAGAATTAGAATATTATTTGCTGTTCCATTTTGCATGAATGATGGCAAGATGGGGTGATAATCCATTGAATAATGGCAGCTTTCAACTCGTCAAGAAAAGGGGGAATAACCCCTGTTTATATTCCCCCCTTTTGGGATATAACATACTAATCGTTTGATATGACAAATTAATCATCAGGCTGCAATCACCTGATAACCAATGATTTTCATTAGTTTATAGTATCACATGATTAGCATGTAATATCAATCGATAAAACCTCCAGATCAACAAAGCACGAGTAACTATCTAATTTGTAGATAGTTACTCGTTTGTTTTTATTGTGGCAGACTGGCCCCAAATTATATTTACTGATAATATATGATGCTCAATAAAACAAACGCCAAAAGTTTTGTATCCAACTTTTGGGGTGCAGTTCACTTGTTAGTTTTGTCTTTCTTTTCCATATCACTACTTTTTTAGCATCGCCTCAAGGGTTGGAAGGTCAACGAGCACTTCACGGGGTTTGCGTCCTCGATTTGGTCCTACAATACCAGCTGCTTCAAGTTGATCTACAATTCGACAGGCGCGATTGTAGCCAATACCGTTCTCAAACATAAACATCGCTGTAGTCACATTGCCGTCCGCAACAAATTGCCTTGCAGCCGCCTCAAACAGAGGATCACGTTCACATGACTCACTGTGAACCGTCTTTGATGATTCTTTCTTGTTCATAATGTTACACTGATTTTTTGATTTCTATTTTGATTTCGGTCTCAAATTGGCGCACATAGATGAAGTCGGTGATGGCGAACTTCATGTGGTCAAACAAGTGGTGGAAAGGCAACGTGAGGTGCAAGTCCTTGGTTAGTTCCTGGTCCAGACCCTCGTTCCAGTTGGGCGGAGCGCAGTCCATGCCTGTCAAACGCTCAAAACTGTACCCTTCATCCATTGGGATGATAAGATGCCCATGCGTCACGCCATCATCATAGATACGGTTCCAGCCCCAGTCACACAGTGCATTCCACAGTTCCTGGCGATCGGCCCCTTGGACTGGATGAAGAGGCGGATAATCGTCACCCAAGTAGCATTTCGCTGTCAAATGTATGTGGTCAGGATTCTCAGCCTTGTCCTT